>JAFRJB010000072.1 GCA_017432485.1 Clostridia bacterium | reverse complement strand
CGCACCCTAAAATCGGCAGATTTTTTGTCAGAATAAAGCAAAATAGCCACTTAAGGCTGACGCCTAAGTGGCTATTTTAATGCAATTATGGCGAAAAAGATGCGATTTGAGGGCTAACCTTCGTTACGGGCACTCACCTAACCCAAGGCTTTTTCTTTTTAAACAATCCGTTGACAGTTTTAAATAATTGAAACTGCTGTAAACTGTCTTCTGTTTACTGTCAACTGATAAAAAACACAGCTTTTTATCTATTGCACATGTTCGGTAATATAATCATGCTCTTTTTGGAAAAACAGAGAGATGCACCACAATCCCGCGGCAAATACCACAACATAAATCAGCCTTGCGCCAATAGAGGCCTGACCGCCGAAAATCCAAGCAACGATATCGAATTTAAAAAGACCGACACTGCCCCAGTTGACGGCACCGATAATGCTTATAATTAATGCAATTTTATTGATAATATCCATCACTTTCAACTCCTTTTTATCAAACTTGAGTGCAGACTCACTATTATTTTTTGCAGTGCAAAAATATTTATGCATAATTTTTCTTTAAAAAAATGCAATAATATGCTAAAATAAGGAAAGCAGTATCGACATTTTAAATATTTGAGGTAAATGGTATGAAAGAATTAATTCAATTATTAGATGCACATCCCGGTATTTCTTTGGAAGAAGCGGCAACGATGCTCGGTATCAGCAAAGAAGAAGTCGCTGAAACCCTTGATGTGATGCGTAAAGATAAGATTTATATGGGTGAAAAAGCCATCATTAATTGGGATAAATTGGAAGAAGGCAACCATGTTTGCGCCTTTATCGATGTACAGGTGCAGCCGAAACTCGGCAAGGGTTTCGATGAAGTCGCCAAAAAAATGAGCCAAATCCCCGCAGTAGAATCGTGCTATTTAATGAGCGGCGGCTACGATATTTCCATTAAAATGAAAGGCAAATCTTTTCAGGAAATTGCGCTCTTTGTTGCCAGAAAGCTTTCGGCAATTGAAGGCGTGCTTTCTACGAGAACCCACTTTGTATTAAAGCGCTATAAGGATGAAGGCATTTTAATGGAGTCATTCGAAAAAGACGATAGAGGAAATATCTCGTTATGATACAATACGATCAATTATTAAACCAAAATCTTTTGCATATCAAACCATCCGGCATCCGCAAGTTTTTTGACTTGGCGGAGCAGATGCACGATGTCATTTCGCTTGGTGTGGGCGAACCGGATTTTTTGACCCCTTGGCACATTCGCCGGGCAGCGGTGGAAAACCTTGACAGCGGCAAAACGCGTTATACGGCAAATGCCGGGCTGTTGGAGCTGCGCAAAGAGATTTGCAAATATGCAAAAAGCAACTATGATTTAGAATATGACTATCAAAAAGAGGTCGTTGTCACGGTCGGCGGCAGCGAGGGTATTGATTTATTCCTGCGCGCCGTGATCAATCCCGGTGATGAAGTGATTGTGCCCGAGCCGAGCTTCGTGTGCTATAACCCGATTGTCAGTGTGTGCGGCGGTGTTCCCGTTGCCCTTGTTACCGAGCAAAAAGACCGCTTTAAAGTGACTGCACAGGCACTCAAAGCGGCAATTACACCTAAAACCAAGGCAGTGGTGCTGCCGTTTCCCAATAACCCGACAGGCGCGATTATGGAGCGCACGGAATTGGAAGAAATTGCCTCAGTCATTCGCGATACGGATATTTTAGTGCTTTCCGATGAAATCTACGCGAACCTGACCTATGGCGGCAAAGACCATGTTTCTATTGCCACTTTGCCCGGTATGAAGGAGCGCACCGTGGTGGTCAACGGTTTTTCCAAAACCTTCTCCATGACCGGCTGGCGCTTGGGTTATGCAATGGGACCGCAGCCTATTATTAAGCAGATGACAAAGCTCCACCAATTTGCCATTATGTCCGCGCCGACCACTTCGCAGTATGCCGCGATAGAGGCACTCAAAAACGGGCAAGATGATACAGAACAAATGAAAGCGGAATATGATTACCGCAGGCGTTACATTGTGAATGCATTTCGCCAAATGGGATTAGAATGTTTTGAGCCGGAAGGCGCATTTTACTGTTTCCCGTCCATTCAGTCCACAGGCTTGAGTTCCGATGTATTCTGCGAAAAACTACTCAAACAAAAGCGCGTTGCCGTGGTGCCCGGAACTGCCTTCGGCGAGAGCGGAGAAGGGTTTATCCGTGTCAGTTACTGCTACTCCATTGAGCACATCAAAATTGCTTTGAAGCGCATTAAGGAGTTTCTTGGAGAAATCAAAAATGAAAGTTAAAGCATGTGCAAAAATCAATTTGATGCTTGATATCTTGGGAAAACGCGCCGACGGTTACCATGATTTGTATATGGTGATGCAGTCTGTCAGTTTGGCAGATGAAGTCAGCGTGGAAAAAGCCGATGCACTTTCCTTAACTTGTTCGGATGCCGCTATTCCCTGTGATGAGCGCAATATTGCTTATAAAGCGGCGCTGGCGTTTTTTGAAGCGACCGGTATTAAAGGCGGTGCGTGCATTGACATTCAAAAGCATATTCCCTCGCAAGCGGGGCTTGCCGGCGGCAGTGCCGACGGTGCTGCCGTGATTGTGGCACTGGATGCGCTCTATCAAACCGATATGCACTATTATGAACTGTGCGACATCGGTGCAAAAGTAGGCGCAGATGTGCCGTTTTGTATTGTGGGCAAAACCAGAATTTGCCGCGGTATCGGTGATAAAATGGAACTCATTCGCCCGATAGAGGATTGTTATATTGTCATTGTAAAACCCCATAAGGATGTTTCCACTGCCGAAGCCTATGCCGCGTATGACGCTATCGGTTGGCGCAGAAAGCCCGACCAAAAGGGGATTGTGCGCGCCATTCAGTTTTCCGATTTAAAAGAAACTGCGCGCCTAAGCGAAAATGTGTTTGAGCAGTTTATCGAAGTCGGCGAGCGGCCGGCGATTAAAGCGGTAATGCGCAAGCACGGGGCGCTCGGTTCTTGTATGAGCGGCAGCGGACCTTCCATTTTCGGCATTTTTGAAACCGAAGAAAAAGCGCGCGCTGCTTTAGAGGAATTACAAGTTGATTTTGAAGAGTCTTTCTTGTGCACGCCTACTTACTACGGCTGCAAGATTATAGAGGACTAAGCTGTACAATGGAATACTTTACCAATTTTTGCCGATACTTTGAGTGTCGGCATTTTTTTGCCGCAATTTTGAAGCGAAAGTGAGATTGGTATGAAATATTTTAAAAGAGTGGAAGCGGTTTTGTGCGCGGTATTGGTGCTTTGCATCGGTTTGAATATCCTGAGTTTCGGGCTTTGCTGCCGGGAGGTGCGCCAAGATGTGCTGCGCCTGCATATTTTGGCAAATTCGGATACGGCACAAGACCAAGAGCTCAAGTATCTGGTGCGTGATGCCGTTTTGCGCGAAAACGGCGACATTTTTGATAATGTCAACACAGTGGAGCAGGCAAAGGCGAAAGCTGCCGCAAACCTTGAAGCGATGCGCCAAACGGCGCTTCGCACACTGCGCCAAAACGGTTCAAATGCAGCGGTTGAAGTGACATTGGAAAAATCCTTTTTTCAAACGCGCTATTACCGCGATTTTACCTTGCCGGCAGGGGAATACGAGGCGGTGCGCATTGTTATCGGCAACGGAGAAGGGCATAATTGGTGGTGCGTGATGTTTCCGCAAATGTGCTTGGCGGCAAGTGCTGCTAATGCTGCCGAGAACCTGAGTGAAGAGGAAAAACAGCTCATTTTTTCCGACCCCCAATTTGAAGTGCGCTTTAAATGTGTGGAAATATATGAAAAATTCATAAATTGGTTATAAGTTTTTTACAATTTACTATTGAAATTATTGTTATATCTTTATATAATTAGATTGGTTAATAAGATAAAATTGTTAATCAATATGTATGAGAAGAAGGATATAGCAAATGTCTTTAGTATTAGGGCACCGCGGTGCGAGTGCCTATGCACCCGACAACACAAGAGCCGCTTTTGAATTAGCCGTCAAGCAAGGTGCTGACGGTGTGGAAACCGATATCCATTTAACCAAAGACGGTGTCCCCGTGATTCAGCACAATTATGAGATTGACCGCAACTCCAACGGCCACGGCAACGTGGAAGAAATGACTTTTGAGGAACTGCGGCAGTTTGATTTCGGTTCTTGGAAAGGGGAAGAGTTTAAGGGAGAAAAAATCCTTTCATTGGATGAGTGCCTGGAAATAGCAGACCGCTCGATGCGTTTGATTAATTTAGAATTAAAGCAGGCGCAAAAAGTGGATTCTCTCATTGTGGAAAAAACAATTGAGGCGGTAAAGAAGCATAAAATGGTGGATAGGGTATTGCTTTCAAGCTTTGACTATCAACTGCTTCAAAAAGCGCGTGTTCTTTGCCCCGAAATGTTAATCGGCGGGTTATACGATGAGGCGGAAGTCGACCAAATCGAGATTTACGATATCCTCAAAGATGCACCCGCATATCTTGCCGCGCAGGGTTTTGATTTTGCAAACCCGCATATTCACTATTTGTGTGAAGAAGGCATTATCGAAAAATTCACACAACAAGGGCTTGGCGTTGCGGTTTGGACAGTTGACAAACCGTATGTTGCACAGTTGTGTGCGCAGCGCGGTGTAAAGTGCATTATTACCAATAAGCCCGATATTATCAGTAAAGCAGTCAAAGAAGTGTGTGACTGACAAGAGGTGTTATAATGAAAAAAATCCTTAGTATTGTTCTGGTAACCGTCATGGTTCTTTCCTGTTTGAGTGTGGTTGCTTTTGCAGGCAGCACCCAGTATTACCGCGACGGTATTTTTGAATTTTATATTGAAGACGGCGGTGCGCGCATCGTCAATATCAGAATACCGTCTTCCCCGAGCACGGAAGTGACCATTCCGTTGAGTCTTTGTTGGGATGATGAAAAGAAGATTGATGCACCCACCAATGCCTCTATTCCGGATGATGACAACGATGCTCCCGACCCGTTCGGCGTCAATTATGCTTATGTCACAGCGTTGGATTCCACTGCACTGGATAACTATGCGCAAAGCATTACGAAGTTGAAAGTCGCCAGATACGTAGAAGAATTGGATATGGATTCTCTGCGTGCGCCGACTTTGCAGAGCATTGAGGTAGATGACCAGAATACAACCTATGCTTCTTATAACGGCACATTGTATAATGCGGCGAAAACAAAACTGATATTACACCCCATTGCGAGCAGTGATAATTCCATTTTGAGTTCTGTTACGTCGTTTGAGAAATATGCTTTCCAAGATTGTTCCTTAGTAACAAATGTAACCATTCCCGCCGGTGTCACGTCAATTCCGGAGCGTTGCTTTGAGGGCTGTACCGCTTTAACAAGCATTGATATGTCGGCAGCACCTATCGGCAATATCGGCAACTATGCGTTCTTAAACTGCGGGCTGCAAAGTGTTACTTTCGGCTCAAAGATTAAACTGATTAACTCCTATGCATTCTTTAATAATGCATCCTTAACCAGTGTAATCATTCCGCAGGATGCGAAGAATGTCGTGCTCAAAGCAGGCGCGTTTTTAGGCTGCCCGATTGAGAACTTTAAAGTTTACAGAAGTATTGTGGAAATCGGAGCGAAGGCAATCGGTTATTACTATGATGCTGATTTATCCTTGCAGAAGTATGAGGATATGATTATCACATCTTATAAGTATAATGCCGACAAGAGCGCGACAAACTGCATTTATGACTACGCAAAGAGTGATGTGTTTAAGTTTATTCCGCTCGATGACATTTTCTCGCTGACCTATACCTATGACCAGGTTGACGGATACGATGCCACCATGTACTTATTTAAAGGCGATACCAAGAAATATACCCTGAAGTCCGATAACGGTGTGTTTACCGCGACCGATATGGCAGCAGGCACTTATGAAGTCTATATTGTTTCCCAATTTGGTTTAACGATTAAAGCTGACACTGTTAAAATAGATACTGCCGATTTCCAAGAAGAGTATACCGGCAGTACGGATGTGTATGAACCGATCGGAGATGTGACGAGAGACGGCAAGATTAATGTGAATGATATCGCAGCGCTCTTGACGGAAGGCATCTATATGTCGGATAACCCGAACTACGATATTGATAAAGACGGCGTGGTCGGCTTCGGCGATACTTCTATTGTATTGGCAAGTGCCAACTACGGTGAATTCTCCGAGTCTCTTCCCGAAGACTTTACGACACCGACTTTACCGCTTTGAGAAAACTGAAAAACCGGCAGGTGTACCTGCCGGTTTTTTTCTGTCATCTGTTTTCTGTAATCTGTAGTCTATGAAAGAATCACCCAAGGAAGAATTTTCCTTGGGTGATTTTTTATTCTTCTGTCTTATAGCCTTTGCGCACTAAGAGGTTTTCAATTCTGTCTTTGGTAATGATGAAGCTTTCAATGGAAGCATCATGGTTTAACACCTCAACAATGTAGGAGATGAATTTACTCATATCCACTTCACAGTACCACTCGCGCTGTTTGAGCTCATCCGTGCGGTAAATGGTGTTGGTGGTAAAGCACTTGGTAAATAAGCCTTCTTCATATGCCTTGTCAAAGGTTTCCAAACCGTTGCAGAACAGACCGAACGCGGAGCAGATAAACACTCTGTTGGCATTGCGCGCTTTTAACTGCTTTGCCACGTCAATCATAGAGTCACCGGAAGAAATCATATCGTCAACAATAATGACATCTTTGCCCGCTAAATCGGAGCCGAGATATTCGTGAGAGATGATTTTGTTTCTGCCGTCAACAATCTGCGAATAGTCTCTTCTCTTGTAGAACATACCGAGCTCGAGCCCTAACACATTGGCATAGAAAATACATCTGCCGAGACCGCCCTCATCGGGGGAAATGATGGTCAGGTGCTCTTTATCGATTTTGATATCCGGCACTTCGCGAATAAGCGCCTTAATCATTTGGTAATTGGTGCGCACATTTTCAAAACTTTTAAGAGGAATGGCGTTGGATACGCGCGGGTCGTGCGCATCAAAGGTGATGATGTTTTCTACACCCATGGTGGCAAGTTCTTGCAAAGCAAGTGCGCAGTCTAAACTCTCTCTGCCGGAGCGCTTGTGTTGTCTGCCTTCATAAAGCATCGGCATCACAACCGTAATTCTCTTTGCGTGACCGCCGGCAGCGGCTATGACTCTCTTTAAATCGGCAAAGTGGTCATCCGGGCTCATCGGCACTTCCTGACCATACATTTTATACGTTACACTGTAGTTGAAGCAGTCGCAGATAATGTAGAGGTCCATACCTCTGACACTGCACTGAATCACACCTTTCGCTTCACCGGAACCGAAACGGGGCAGGTAAACGGGAATTTGGTAACTGTCGCGAATATAGCCTTTTAAATCAATTTCATTTTTCAGTTCACTGGTGCTTTCCGTGCGCCATTTTACAAGGTATTTGTCAATTTTATTAACAATTTCTTCGCAGCCTTTCATGGCGATAATACCAATCGGTCCGCAGGGCAGTGAATTGAAGCGGGTGAGAACGTCAGCCATAATCTTTTCCTCCTAAAGTATTCTAATTATTATTCTAATAGTTTCGACAACTATTTTCAATGCACATTAGTGTAGAAAATTGTTGCCAATTTGTAATATTTTTTTCATTTTTACACAAAAGGGGAAAAGGTGTGTACGAACATAAAAAACACAAGCTTACTAAAAAAACGGCTTAAGAGTTCCCTCTTAAGCCGTTTTGACTAATCCTCTTCGTGTGTTAATAGCTTATCTGTTGCGCGCCCAATGCAGTAAATAATCACTTTTTTGAGAATAAAGTAGAGCGCGAGTGCGGCAATCGTTACACCGCTGATGAGTACCCCTGCTTTTAATCCGGCAGGCGTATATTTAAATTCCACTGTGTGGGTGCCTTCACCGGTTTCCAAGCCGATTAAGCAATCGTTAATCTTATAGGGTTTTACCTCCACGCCGTCAACATAACACTTCCAGCCGCTGTCATAGGTGATAGAAGTATAAAGAATTTCATTTTTCTTGGCGGTCACTTCGCCTTTGATGTAGGTGTCTTCAAAGGTTTCGACTTTGAGCAAGCCGTCGTCAGCGATGACATCATATGCTTTTTTGAAGACATCATCATTGAGTTTTGCCACCCAAACATAGGCTTCACCTTGGCTGCATTCTTCGCCGACATTCATTGTGATTTTGACTTCTTCGCCATCCTTGAGCACACCTAAATCCAACAGGTACGGGTCATTGTCGATGGCCTGAATTTTACTGTAAGATTCGGTTTTGATTTTTGCATCGTAAATGTCGTCATTCGCGCCGATATACAGGTAGTAATTGCCGCTCTTATCGGCATCAAAGTTCAAACCGATGGTTGCGGCTTTATTACCGTCAAATACGGAGAAGGTCATTTTGCCGTTGCCGCCTTCTTCATTGTTGAAGGAAGTGATGGAACAGCCGCTGGCACCGTCTGTATAGACTTTAATCGGCTCTAAGCAGTCTTTGTCAATACCGGTTGCCTGCTTGATAAATTCGTTCTGTACCTCAAAGCGATTGAAAATCGCGGTGGAATTCCAATTTTTGAGCAGCGAGCGATTGACGGCAAAACCGAGAGAGGAGTCATACTTGTTGCGGTAGGTGGTTTTGGACTCTTCATTGCCGTGTAAAACATCATAATATTTTGTGTTAAGCTGCGGGCGCTCGCTTTCAACGATGTACTTGATATCATACATCATATTATAAATCGGTGTTTGCGAGTGGTACATATACGCGTTGATATTGTTGGAAGCGTTGCCTAAGCGGTTTTGCATTTTGGCATTGGTTTCGCTTGCCATCGAAGAGAAGCAGTCAACGCCGCGGTAATCATACCAACAGGGCGCCATGCGCAGTTCGGAAGGAATATGGCTGAGCTCCATGCGGTAAAAACTGTCATCGGCTTCAGTGACAGCGGAAATTGCTTTGCGGTATTCGTCATAGTCTTCCACATATTCACTTTCACTAACACCGAATTCAAACTTCGGCACATCGCACACCAGCACTTCACACACCACCGCACAGCACAGCACGACGCAGGTGAGCACCTTATTGAATTTGTTGCTGACAATCGCGCATAAAATCAGGGTGTAGACAAGTGTAAACGCCAGCGAGAAATAGATGGTGGTTTTGTTGACATAGCGCAAATCAAATTTTTGGGCAACGACAACAATAAGTGCAAACGCACCGCCGACGGCGACCAAAACTTTATGGTCGTAATCGCGGATATAGCGGAACACGCGATAGGCGCAAACGAGCAGCAGGAAAGAGTAAATGAAAGAAAAGCGGTAGGGCAGATCATTCGGGAAATGGAAACCGTGCAGAATATAATTGGTGACATTAAGATTGCAAACGACAAAAATGCCGATTAAGAGCAGGGTGTTAATGAGTTTGTCTTTCCAGCCGAAGCGCTTGTTGAGTAAAAACAGCGGGTAGAGCAGAACCGTGATAATGCCGCAGTAAATATTCGGTGTCACGTCACCGCCGCTGCTGCGAACGGTCGGTTCAAGCGCCGCTAAATGTGCCGCGATAAAATCGTAAATATCAAAGTAGAGCTCCACTTCGCTCGGGAAATTACCGTTGGTGGCGGAAGAAGCACTGAGTACTTTATAAATCGGAATGAGTACCGCACTGCAGCACAGTGCCGCCGCTACGGATACTGCGGCAAAGCGCAAGCCGGAGCAGAGCAGGCGCGACTGTCTGATTTTGGAAAAGCGCGGTAAATCGCGGGTTTTCGGCACATATAAAGCGCCGAACGCATAGTTGGAAAGATAGTAGGCGCAAAAGTAAACGACACTGAAAATGCACACCATATACGCCATATAATAATTGGTTAAAAACAGATAGATTAAAGAGAAAAAGTAAATCTTGGAGTCGGAGCGGTCAATGATGCGCTCAATGCCTAACATCACGAGCGGGAAAACCACCATCGCATCCAGCCACATCACATTCCAGAAGTAAGCAATAAAGTATGCACTAAAGGCATATAACAGCGCAAAAGCCGGGATGCTCAGGCTGTTTTGCGAAAACCTCTTTTTAAGATAATAAGCAAAGGTGCCCGCTGCGGCAATGCACTTGGCAAAGACAATAACGGAAATACCGGTAGTCACACATTCGGTTTTGCTAAACCAGAAAATCAGCAGGGTAAAGGGGCTGGAAAGGTAGTTGAAAAAGTTCCCCAAAAATCCGCTGCCGCCGGCACTGTTCCAAGAGTAGAGCAGAGATTTGCCTTGGGCAATTTTGTCGTAAAGCTCGGCAAAAAGCGGACCGTATTGGTGATATAAATCCATGCGCAACACCGTGTAATCGCCGATAGGAGAAAGGGTATACACGCCGAACACAAAAACAGAAACGGCGGCGGCGAGTAAAATACTCAACCACACTACTTTTCCTTTGCGAATGTTTTGCGCGGCGAGAGAAACACCGCCGGATTTTTTGATATACAGGTAAAGCAGCGCAAACATCAGCGCAATACCGGCCACCGCAACGGCGACGGCGGCAAAGAGCTTGTGCTGTATATACAGCATACGAAATGCGGTGAATGACACAAGGCAGGTGCTAAGCAAATAAACAATACTCAGTAGTATTTTATCGCTGTGCCACAGTGTTTTGAAAACATTGCTTTTTTTCTTTTCCATTCTTGAATGCTATCTCCTAAATCTATTTATATTTTAATATAATACCATACTATTGCGCCTTTATCAATACCGGCATAAAAGCGGACAAGTCCGCATAAGCATTAGTATGAGAAAAAATGAAAGCTTTGATACAATTTTAGGCGCTTTTGAAGCGCGGCACAGAGAGCTGCTGATACAGGCGCTCGGTGCGGATGATACAATTCGAGAAATTCGCATCAGAAAAGAAAAGCCGATTGTTCTTGTCAGCGCCCGAAGTACCCGGTTTTTGCACACAGGCGGGCAGCTGTCGTGTGCACCGCAGGCGGCGGTGGTCACAAGCAGTGCCCAGGTGGAAGCAATTTTTGCAAAGCTTTGCCATTATTCGGTCTATAGTTACCAGCAAAGTTTAAATGAGTGTTTTTTAACATTGCAAAACGGCAGTCGTGTGGGCGTGGCAGCCGAAGCGGTGCTGCAAAAGGGTGAAGTTGCAGCAGTAAAGAATATTACTGCGCTCAATTTCAGGATTGTGCGCCCGGTGCAGACGGCAGCGGGAGAGGTGCTCGAAAAGATGCGCGAAGCCGGCTTGCCTTCTACCGTGATTATCGGGGCACCCTGTTCAGGTAAAACCACGTTGTTACGGGATATGTGCCGCCTGTTATCTTCCGGCTATGCGGGAGAATACAGAACCTGCTGCCTGGTCGATGAGAGAGGGGAACTTGCCGCCATGCACCGCGGTGTTGCCGCCTTTGATATTGGTGTAAATACGGATGTGCTTTCATATTTTCCGAAAGCGGTCGGCATCTTAAATGCGCTCAGAACCCTTTCACCCGCCTGGATCATCGCCGATGAAATCGGCAGTGTGGAAGAGAGCCGCAGTATTGTGCAGGGGTTTAACAGCGGGGTGAAATTTTTGGTGAGCCTGCATGCTGGCACGATGGCGCAAGCGCGGCAAAAAGAGCAGTTTCGCTTACTGCTTGAAAGCGGCGATTTTGGTGCGGCAGTGTGTTTGGGCAGCGGAGAAAATCTCGGAAAGGTGATAGAGTTTATGCGCTTATGAAATATGTTTTTTTAGTGCTGCTTTGCCTTTGTGTGATAGTGGCAGGCAGATTGGTGGCGGCGCGCTATCAAAGCCAAATGAAGCGCTGCGAAGCATTTTTGCTGTTTTTAAGCTTTACCAAAACCGAATTGCGCTTTTCGCAGTGCACGGTGTTGGAAATTGCCCAAAAATTTCGGCACCTGCATCCGGGTGCTCTGCCGTTTTTGGAAGACCTGAGTGAACCGGTCAGCGCCTGTGTAAAGCGACAGTTGGAGCAAGAGCACATTTTGAGTGCACGACAAAAAAGCTGTATCTGCGATTTTTTTGAAGGTTTCGGCACACAGGATACATTTGCCAGCGAGCAGTTTACAGAGCAGTACATAGCACTTTTTGAGGCGGAAAATGCGCGCATACGGCAGGAAAATACGAAAAAAATCAAGTTGACCAACCGCTTGGTGCTATTGCTTGCGGCGGCGGTTGCCATCGTGTTGTTTTGAGGTCAAAATGGATATAGGATTTATCTTTAAAATAGCGGCTATCGGAATTATTGTGGCAGTGCTCAACCAAGTGCTGGTGCGCTCGGGTAAAGAGGAGCACGCGATGATTGTCACCATTGCGGGGCTTGTGGTGGTGTTAATGATGCTTATTCCGCAGATTTCCGAGCTGTTTAGTACGCTCAAAAGTGTATTTGAATTGTAATGATATTAAAAATTGCGGTTTTGGCGGCGGTGGCGGCAATCGCGGCGCTGAGTCTAAAGAGAATCAATGAGGGGCTTTCCGTTATTGTATTGATTGCGGCAAGTGTGATGATTGTCGCATTTGTTATCGCCAATATGGTCAATGCCATCGGAGATATAAGCGAAATCTTTGCGTATACCGGCATGAATGCAACGTATTTGAAGGTGATTATCAAGTGCCTGGGCATCAGCCTGGTGGCAGAACTTGCGGCGGATATTTGTGAAGACGGCGGCTATTCAAGTCTGGGCGCGCAAGTGATTTTGGCGGGTAAAATTGCTATTATAATACTCGCATTGCCGCTTTTAAAAGCCGTGTTGGAAATGAGTATGGGATTGATACAGGCATGAGGTGTTTCAAAGTTGCTTTTTTTGTGCTGCTGTTGCTTGCGCTGTGCGTTGTTCCGGCAGCGGCGGAAGATATGAGCGAAAGCGCCATTCGCCAAAGCGGGATATACGAAAGCGCCGCGGCGCTCGATAATCAGACAAAAGAGTTTTTAAACGACATCGGTTTGGGTGAAATTACAGCCGAGAGCATTTATCGCTTGGATTTTTCCAACTTTGTGCAGACACTTTTAAGTGCACTGCGTGTCTCTTTGAGTGAAAATGTGCGCTATCTTTTGGTGATTATCGGTGCGGTGTTTCTAGCCGCTTTTGCCGATGCAATGGGCAGCGGGCTTAATAAAGGCAAACACGCGCAGGTATTCGGTATTTGTGCAGTGCTGCTTATTTCCATTACTGCCGTAGCACCGTTAAGCCGTATGATGGCGCAAGCCGGCACGGCAGTGGAAACTGCCGGCAGCTTCAGTATTGCCGCTATTCCGGTGCTTTGTGTGGTAGTGGCGGCGCAGGGGAAAAGCATTAGTGCGGCGGTGGTCAGCGGCAGTGCGCTCGGTATTTCCCAAGTGCTCAGTACTCTCTTTTCCACCTTTTTTCTGCCGCTCAATCATATCCTGCTCGGGGTGGGCATCAGCGCCTCAATTGAAAGCACTTTCGGTATTGAAAAAATCATTGCGCTGATGCGTAAATACCTGCTTATCGGTTTAAGTATTTGCGCGCTCATTTATTTTACGGTGCTCAGCGTGCGCTGCCAAATCAGCGGTGCAGTGGATGAAACGACACTCAAAACCATCCGCTTTGCTTCCTCTAATTTTGTGCCGGTTATCGGCAGTGCCGTCAGTGACTCGGCGGTGGCGGTTGCCGCTTCGCTGGGGGTGACGAAAAATGCCATCGGCATCTTCGGCTTATTTTCTATTATCGGCATCTTTTTGCCGTTGCTTTGTAAGGTGATTATCTGGCTTGCGGGCTTGGAATTGGCAGCGGTAGTAGGGGATGTGTTCGGGATGGAACAAATTCAAAAATCGCTAAAAAATTTAGCAGCGGCACTGAGTGTATTATTGGTTATTATTATCTTTTGTATGTTGATTTTTTTGGTGAATTTCGGCGTACTTATACAGTTAAGAGGTGCTTCGTGAATACATTCAGAACCTGGGCGGCAGCCCTGAGCGCTGCCGGTATACTGTGCGCGGCGGTGGCGTATCTAAAGCCGCATATGCGCTTTGAAAAAGTGCTTAAACTTGCCCTGAGTGCCTTTTTACTGGTGGTACTGCTCACACCTTTTTGCGGCAAAAATAAGATTGATATTGCTTCGTTTTTTCCAAATGAAAGCACTGCCGCCGAGCAACAAAGCGAAGCGCTGGACTTTTTAAATGAGCAGCAGCTCAATGCGGCGGCACAGGCAATCAAGCAAGAGCTTGGTGAGCATTTAAAGCGGAAAGGTTATGCATTTGAAGAGATTGTGCTGAGTATGAATATTGATAAAGATAACAACATATCTATTAATGAAATTACGATTACGGGTGTGCCCGAAAAACAGCGGCAGAAAGTGCATGACGATTTAAAACGAGAGTATCGGTTGGAAGCGGCGGTTATGTAAATGAAAGAGAAATTATTGCAATTTGTGCCGGTGGAGACACTCAAAAAAATACCAAAACAAAAGCTCATAAAAATCATTGTTATTGTCGGCATTGTGGCAATTTTCGGTATTTTTATGAGCGAAAACTTCGGCACGGTGCACTCCAAACAAAATGAGAGTGAGGCGAGCGAAAGTGTGGATTTGCAAGCCTATGAAAAACAGGTGGAAGAACGCCTGACGGCAATACTTTCGGAGATTGCCGGTGTCGGCAGCTGCAAGGTGATGGTGACACTCGATTCCTCGCAGGAGAGCGTGTATTCCGCCGAAAGCGAAAGCCAGTCGCAAAGCGGCGACAAGAGCGCTTCCGCTTCTCAAAAGAGCAAATATGTTATTGTCAATGATGATGGGGAAAAACCGATTTTGGAAAAAGAAATCGAGCCCAAAATTCGCGGTGTGATTGTGGTGTGTGAAGGGGCAGAAAATGCTGAAGTGAGAGAAAGTGTGATAGCGTGTATTCGCGCCGGTTTAGGCATCACAAGTGCCAATATCAGTGTCGTCAGAGGAGGCAATCATGAAAAATAATACGCAGACAAAAAACAATACACAGTCTAAAGGGAAAAAAGTCGGCAAAATCATTGCGGCGCTGATGGTCTTTGTGCTCGGCGGTGCACTGTTTGCCAACTGGTATATCAATTCCGCCGGCTTGCCGTTTTCGGTATCGGGAACGACCAAAGAGGATGACCTCGGGCAGGCACAGTATGTCAGTGCCACTACAGCCAAGAGTGACTATTTTAAAGAGAGCCGCCTCAAGCGCGAAAAAACGCGCGACAACACGATGAGTGAACTTAACGCAGTCATCGAAAATGATAAGGCGAGCAACGAGCAGAAGAAAACGGCAGTCGATACCTATGCCAAACTTTCGGAGCGTGCCCAGCTGGAGAGCGATATCGAAACGCTCATTTGTGCAAAAGGCGTCAGCAACTGTATGGTGGTGCTGGGCGATAAAAGCTGCGAGGTGATTGTGCCCGCAAGTGAACTCAACGATACACTGGCGCTGCAGATTAAAGAGATTGTCAGCAATAAAGCGCAAACCGATGCGGCGCAAATCACGGTCAGTTCCGTTAAATAATATATACTTGATATATTTTTAAAAATTTGTTATAATGGGCAAAATAAATCGAAAAGGCGGTTTTTCCGCCCGCCCGTTATTTCGTTTGTGTACCTTACATCAAAATGTTTTTTCAGTACCCCCTGCGGCATAACGGCGCAGGGGTATTCTTTTTTGGAGGCGTTATGAAAAGAAATGAGGCGAGAGAGCAGGCATTTGTGCTCTTATTCGGAGAATGCTTTAACAGCGAGCAAAGTGCTGCCGAGCTCATTGAGAATGCAACACTCGCAGGCGAATATGAGAGCGATGCTTATACAGCAGCGCTCTTAAGCGGTGTCAAAGAACATAAAGAGCAGATTGATAGTGAGATCAGCGCGAAACTGACCAATTGGAAGCTTGGCAGACTGCCCAAAACCACATTGGCGATTTTGCGCATCGGTGTGTATGAAATCCTCTTTTGCGAGGATGTGCCGGACTCAGTCGCCATCAATGAGGCAGTGGAGCTCGCAAAGCGCTTCGGCTCCGAAAAGGATTATGCCTTTGTCAACGGTGTGCTCGGCAATATTGCAAGGAGCAAGTAATGCAGGTCATTCTCGGGATTGATACATCCAACTATACCACCTCTGCCGCATTGATCGATTGCGCCGGCGGTGAAGTGATTGCCGCTGCCGCAAAACTGCTGCCAGTTAAAGAAGGGGAGCGCGGGTTGCGACAAAGTGATGCGCTCTTTCACCACACGCAGGCGCTGCCTGAAATGGTAGCGGAAGTGTACCGCGGTATTGATGCCCAAACCGTGGCGGTGGCGGTTTCCGCCAAGCCCGCCGAGCAGGAAGGCTCCTATATGCCGTGCTTTTTGGCAGGAGTAAATGCTGCTTCTGTTAGCGCGCAGGCGCTCGGTGTGCCACTGTTTACTACCAGCCATCAGGTCGGGCATATTTTAGCCTGCCTTTACGGTTGCGGGCAGTTGGAAGCGCTGCAAAGCGATTTCATTTGCTTTCACGTTTCGGGCGGTACGACCGATGCGCTGTTGGTGAAACCTTCTGCCGATTGGATACGCGTGGAGCGCGTCGCCAAAAGTGCGGATTTAAAAGCGGGGCAGGCAGTAGACAGAATCGGTGTCAAAATGGGTTTGCCTTTCCCGGCAGGAAAAGAACTCGAAGCATTGGCGCTCAAAAGCGATAAGCACTACAAGAAGTGCGCAAGTTTTAAGGGCGCTGATTGCTCGCTTTCCGGATTGGAAAATCTCGCTGCCGCGATGCTTGCAGCGGGGGAGAGTAAAGAAGATACCGCCAAGTTTACTTTTGATTACCTTGCCAATACCCTGCAGGCAATGAGCGAAAACCTGTTGGAGCGCTATGGGCGCTTACCACTGTTTTTTGCCGGCGGGGTGATGAGCAATACCATTATCAAAAATCAATTAAGCAGCGCACTCGGTGCAAGCTTCTGCCCGCCTGCGTTTGCGCGCGACAATGCCGCCGGCATTGCGCTTTACGGATATTTACAATGGAAGAATTTGAAAAATTAGTTGTTACGGTTTCACAATTAAATAACTATGTCAAAGGCTTGTTTGACCAAATTCCCGTATTCAAAAACGTGTATGTCAGCGGTGAAATCTCCAATTTCACTAATCATATGAAAAGCGGGCACTACTACTTTTCGCTTAAAGATGAAGCAGCGGTGGTCAAAGCCGTGATGTGGCGCTCGCAGGCTTCCCGCCTGAAGTTTATGCCCGAAAACGGCATGCAGGTGCTCGTCAAGGCGCGCCTTTCGGTCTATGAGCGCGACGGGATTTATCAACTTTATGTTGACGATATGCAGCCCAAGGGGCTTGGCGGATTAAACCTTGCTTTTGAGCAGCTTAAGAAAAAGCTTGCCGCCGAAGGGCTCTTTGATGAAACGCGCAAAAAGCCTTTGCCGCGTTACCCGGAGAGAGTGGGCGTGATTACTTCGCCGACCGGCGCCGCCATTCGCGATATTACCAATATTTTGAGCCGGCGCTACCCGATAGCCGAAATGCTGCTCGAGCCGGTGCTCGTGCAGGGGGAAGGTGCTCCTGCGCAGCTTTGCCGCGCGCTAAAAAAGTTCAACGAAGAAAACAGCTGCGATGTTATCATTATCGGCAGAGGCGGCGGTTCGATTGAAGATTTATGGGCATTTAACAGTGAGGCGCTAGCCAGAGAAATTGCGGCAAGCCGCATTCCGGTCATTAGTGCTGTCGGGCATGAAACCGACTTTACCATTGCCGACTTTGCGGCAGACCGGCGTGCGCCGACACCTTCTGCCGCGGCGGAACTCGCCGTGCCGAATATGAGCGATGTTAAAAGTGAATTGGCGGCAAAGCGCAAGCAGTTAAATGCCGCTTTTCAAGGCAGACTGCAGTTAGAGCGCATTAAACTCCAACAGTTTAAGTCAAAACCCTGTTTGCAAAATATGCGCTATGTGCTCGATGAACACCGCATGCGAGTGGCAACACTCGGCGACAAGGCACAGCAGCTTTACAGCGTTCGCCTGCAGGCGCAGCGCGCAAAACTGCAAAGTGCTGCCGCCAAGCTCGAAGCACTCAGCCCGCTCAAAGTGCTTTCGCGCGGCTATAGTGTGGTCAAAAAAGAGGGTAAAACCGTTTACAGTGCCGCACAACTTAGTGAAGGTGACACAATAGATATTCAATTTTCGGAAGGCTCTGCAAAAGCTTCTGTTACGGAAAAGAGGTAGTGTGAGTATTCTCACACTAAAAGATTAATATGTCCCTTCAAACACTGCTTTGCAGATGTTTGAAGATGGACGAAATTACCACTTAACGCCTTCACGCCCACAAGGGTTAGTGGTATTTTATATCTTTTTGTGGGCTGAAAGGCTATGGTAATTATGGAAGAAAAATTGACCTATGAACAGGCAATGAAGGCCTTGGAAGAAACGGTTGCTCAATTGGAAAACAGCAATACCGATATGGACAAGGCGTTTGAATTATATGAAAAAGGGGTAGCGCTCGCCAAGTACTGCGAGGACTACCTGAGCGAAAAAGAAAAGAGTTTAGAGGAAAACCAATGAACTTTGAACAGCAACTGAGCGCCTACACGGCAGCGGTGAATGAGCAACTGCAGGCGTATTTAGAGGCAATCGGCGAAAAAAGCATTGTCAGCGAAGCGATGGCGTATTCACTGATGAATGCGGGCAAGCGTGTGCGACCGGTGCTGGCGCTTGCGTTTTGCGAAATGCTCGGCGGTGATGCGCAAAGCGTATTGCCCTATGCCTGTGCGCTGGAAATGATACACACCTACAGCCTCATTCACGATGATATGCCTTGTGTGGACAACGATGATTTGCGCCGCGGCAAGCCATCCTGCCATAAAGTCTACGGCGAAGCTTATGCACTTTTTGCGGGTGATGCGCTGCTCAACCTTGCGTTTGAAATTATTTGCGGCTGCTTTGGCGATACCCGGGGCGATATCGCATTGGAATGCGGCAAAGTGCTGGCGAAAAGCGCCGGAATCGACGGTATGCTTGGCGGGCAAACGCGCGACAAAGCGGGCGAAAATACTGCCGTTTCATTAGAAGAACTCAAGAAAACCGATGCGCTCAAAACCGGTGCTTTGATTATCGCGCCCTGTCTGCTCGGTGTCATTTCTGCCGGCGGGTCTGCGCAAGACAAGGCGCGCGCCGAAAGCTACGGCGCGGCAATCGGCCTGCAGTTCCAAATTGTTGATGATATTTTGGATGTCACCGGCTCTACGCAAGATCTCGGTAAGTGCGTGGGTTCGGATACTGCCAACAGTAAATCCACCTATGTTTCGCTGCTCGGTTTAGAGCAGGCGCGGCAGCAGGCAGCGGCATTAGCCGAAGAAGCGCTGGCGGCGCTTGCACCTTACGGCGAAAAAGCCGACTTTTTGATAGAATTTACGCGTAAACTTACCGCGCGCAAAAAATAAAAATATTGACTAAAAATACAGTTATGCTATAATATTTTGTATATTTCTTAAATATTGGATGAATTTTATGAGTAAATATCCCTTATTAGAAAAAATTCAATCGCCGAAAGATGTGCGCGATTTTGACAGTGCGCAAACCGAAGCGCTCTGCGCCGAAATTCGCGAGAAGATTGTGCAGACCGTTGCCGCAAACGGCGGTCACCTGTCTTCGAACTTAGGTGCGGTGGAATTGACCGTAGCACTGCATAAGGTGTTTGATTCACCGGAAGATGCGATTATTTTTGATGTCGGTCATCAGTGCTATGCCCACAAACTGCTCACCGGCAGATTTGAGCAGTTTGATACCTTGCGCCAAAAAGGCGGTATCAGCGGGTTTACCAACCCCGAAGAGAGTGAACACGATGTGTTTTACAGCGGGCATTCGAGCACTTCCATTTCCGCTGCCTGCGGCTTGGCGAAAGCCAAGAAACTCAAAGGCGAGAAAGGCTTTGTTGTCGCTGTGATCGGTGACGGTTCGCTGACCGGTGGTGAAGCCTATGAGGGGCTTAACAATGCCGATGATGCGGCGGATAATCTCATTATCATTGTCAACGACAATAAGATGTCCATTTCCGCTAACCAAAGCTCTTTGGCAAATTCGCTCGCAAAAATCCGCTCCACCAAGCGCTACTACAACAGCAAAGAGCATGTGCGCACCGCACTGATGCACCTGCCGCTGGTCGGGATTCCGATTAGAAACCGCATTGTCAAATATAAATATGCGCTTAAAGGCGCTTTGTATCACAGTTCCTTTTTTGAGGATTTGGGTTACGCCTACTTGGGGCCTGTTGACGGTCACGATGTGCAGCGCATGACGAATTTGATGGAAATTGCGCGTTTGCGTGAAAAGCCCTGTGTCATTCATATTGAAACAATTAAGGGCAAGGGCTATGCACCGGCGCTTGCTGACCCCGAGCGTTTTCATGGTATCGGTCCGTTTGACCCCGAGACAGGAGAGACCAAACCCGGCGGCGAGAGTTTTTCGAAGGCATTCAGTAAGACTATTTGCACCTTTGCCGAAAAAGATAAGCGCATTTGCGCGGTGACGGCGGCGATGCCGACTGGCACAGGGCTTGAAAACTTTGCCGAGCGCTTTGAAAACCGCTACTTTGATGTGGGCATTGCCGAGCAGCACGCCGTGACATTCTGCTCAGGGCTTGCCAAAGATGCCATGGTACCCGTTTTTGCCGTTTACAGCACCTTTTTACAGCGCGCTTACGACCAAATTATTCACGATGTTTCACTGCAGAAACTCAAAGTGATATTTGCGATCGACCGCGCCGGCTTTGTGGGGGCTGACGGGCAAACTCACCAGGGTTTATTTGATATTCCAATGCTCATCAGCATCCCCGATATTAATATTTTTGCGCCGGCTTCCTATGAAGAACTCGGCAATCAGATGTACCGCGCGATTTACAAAGAAGACTATGCCAGCGCCATTCGTTACCCGCGCGGCGGGGAAGGCGCTTTGCCGGCTGAGTTTAAGCCTGACGGGGCAGACTACACTGTCTTTGAGGGCGCGGCACCTGCAAAAAAACTCATTGTCACTTTCGGCAGAACCTTCTGTAACGCCTATGAGGCGCAGCAGCGCTTGGCAAAAGAGGGGATAGCCGTGAGCATTTTAAAGCTCAATAAGGTTAAACCCATCAATCCCGAGGCAGTGCGCTATGCTGCCGGGTTTGATACGATTCATTTTTATGAAGAGAGCATCAAGACCGGCGGGGTGGGCGAGCACTTTGATTTACTGCTTGCCAAAGAGCATTACAAAGGCAGCTTTGCCCTTCACGCCGTGGAAGAAACTTTTGTCAAACCCGCCTCGGTGGAAGAACAACTTAAAGAATTCGGTTTAGATACCGAGAGTATGGTAAACGATTTAAAGTGAGTAAAGTCAGATTGGATGTTGCCGTCACCGCCCGCGGCTTAGCCCCTTCGCGGGAGCGCGCCAAGGCGATGATTATGGCAGGCGAAATATATGTCGATAATGTTAAAGCCCTCAAAGCCGGAGAAGCGGTAGATGAGCAGGCAAAGATTGAGTTTCGCGGCAAAGCGATGCCCTATGTTTCGCGCGGCGGTTTTAAGTTGGAAAAGGCGCTGCAGGCGTTCCCGATAACACTGACTGACAAAATCTGTATGGATATCGGCGCCTCTACCGGCGGCTTTACGGACTGTATGCTTCAAAACGGCGCGCGCAAGGTGTATGCGATTGATGTCGGCTACGGGCAGTTGGCGTGGAAACTGCGCACCGATGAAAGAGTGGTCAACCTCGAGCGCACCAATTTTCGCTATTTAACCAAGGAAAAAGTGCCCGATAGCATTGACTTTGCTTCGATTGATGTCTCTTTTATTTCGCTGACTAAAATTTTACCGGTGCTGCGCGAGTTTCTCCCGGAAGGCGGGGAATGTGCGGCGCTGATTAAGCCGCAGTTTGAAGCCGGCAGGGAAAAGGTCGG
This sequence comes from Clostridia bacterium, assembly GCA_017432485.1. Lineage (GTDB taxonomy): Bacteria > Bacillota > Clostridia > Oscillospirales > Acutalibacteraceae > RUG714. The sequence continues at coordinate 39,652 of JAFRJB010000072.1, read as the reverse complement.
TAAAAAAGGTGTGGTGCGCGACAGCGTGGTGCACCGCGAAGTCATAGAAAAAATTATTGCCTTTGCGCTTGAAAACGGCTGGAGTGTGTTAGGGCTTTCTTTCAGTCCCATTCGCGGGCCGGAGGGTAATATTGAATACTTAGTGCATTTGCAAAAAAGTAGGACTCCTGTTTTGCAGGAAAGTATAGATGTAGAAGCGATTGTTACGCAGTCGCACGAGAGTGTATGATGAAGATTACCATTTTACCCGACATTCCTTACGGTGATTCCGTAAGCATTACCAATGAAATTATTGATGTGTTGGCGCCGACAGATACGCAGCTGCTTCTGCCGCCCGACACGGCGCGCTATATCAGCGCGAAAGAACTGGTGCATTTTGCGCCATATACGAGCATTATTCAAGAGTGCGATATCATCATTGTTGTCGGCGGTGACGGTACCGTGACAAAATACGCCTCCGATGCGGCATGTAACAACAAACCCGTGTTAGCCATTAACGGCGGGCATTTGGGCTTTTTGAGCGGCTTGGAAAAGGGTGAAATCTCGCTGCTTTCCCATTTGATAGACGGGAAGTATAAAATCAAAAAGCGCATGCTTTTAAAAGCGGAGGTGCGCGATAGCAGCGGCACCGTGATTGCTTCGGAATTGTGCATTAACGATGCGATTGTCGGCAGAGCCGGCAGTTTGCGCATGGTCGATGTCGGCGTGCATTTAGACGGCAGATTTCTCGCCAAGCACAGGGCAGACGGGATTATTGTCGCCACCCCGACCGGTTCGACCGCCTATTCCATGAGTGCCGGCGGTCCGGTGGTAGACCCGCATATGGAGTGCATTATTATAACCCCCGTGTGTTCGCACTCCTTGACAGCGCGCAGTGTTGTTTGCAACAGCCAAAGCGAAATTGTGATTGAAAACTGTTCGGAGAAAAATGATATCAGGCAGTTGTACCTGACAACAGACTCCAAAGCACCTGTCAGCGTGCCTTACGATGGCAGCGTGGTCATTCGCAAGGCGAATATTTCGGTGGAATTTATCACCATCAAGAAGCAGAGCTTTTATGAAATCTTGCAGGAAAAAATGATAGAAAGAAATATCGGAAGAGGGTAAGGGCGTGAAGAAAAAGAGATTGGAAAAGATTTTGGAATTAATCCAAAAATATGATGTCGAGAACCAGGATGTGCTCATTAAACTGCTGGAAAAAGAAGGCTTTCATGTCACCCAGGCAACGATTTCCAGAGATATTAAGGAACTCGATTTAATCAAGGTAGTCACCGGTTACGGCGGCTATAAATACACGCGCCGCAATCAGGGCAATAAGGCAAATACCGACAAGTACATTGCCATTTTCCGCGAGGCAGTGATGACCATTGCCTTTGCCGGCAATTTGGCGGTTATTAAGTGCCATAACGGTATGGCAAGCGCTGCCTGCGCCGGGATTGACACAATGCACTTTGCCGATGTGGTCGGTACGATTGCGGGGGAAGACACGATTTTTGTGGCTTGTAAAAGCGAAGAGAGCGCAAAGAAACTTTGCGATGAAATGAATAAATTGATGTAATGTGAGGCGACTATGCTCAATCACTTGGACATTGAGAATATAGCGGTCATCGAGAAAGCGGCGATTGACTTTGAAGCGGGCTTGAATGTGCTCACCGGTGAAACCGGTGCGGGCAAGTCTATCATTATTGACGCCATTAACGCCGTTCTCGGTTTTCGTACTTCGCGCGCGCTGGTACGTACCGGAGCAGATTTCGCGCAGGTGCTTGCAGAGTTTTCTCCCGTGCCGCCCTCCGTGCAGGCATATTTGCAGTCGCTGGAAATGGAAGTGCCCGAGGACAGCCTCATTTTGCAGCGCCGCATTCAGGCTGACGGCAAGAGTTCCTGCCGCATTAACAGCAAGCCTGTCACTGCCGCGGTGATGAAGCAAGTCGGTGAGCTTTTAGTTAATATCCACGGGCAGCACGACTCGCAGAAACTGCTCGACAGTACGCGCCATTACCGCTATATCGACAAATTGCTGGATGACAGCACTGTGTTGGAAACCTACCGTGCCGCTTATGTGCAGTTGGTCAAAACCCTCAAAGAACTCAAAGCCTTACAAGAAGATGAAAGCGAAAAAGAGCGCTTAACGGAGCGCCTGCGCTATGAAATAGATGAAATCGAGAAAGCCGATGTTTATGTGGGCGAAAAGCAAAAACTTGCCGACCAAAAGGCGCGTTTAAATGCGCTTGCCGCGCTTAAAGAAACCGTGCATTTTGCAAAAATGCAGTTGGCGGGAGATGAAGAAGCGCCCGGTGCACAGGCACTGGTCGGTGCTGCGATTGCCAAGTTGGAAGAAGCCGGTTTTAAAGAACTCGGTGCCATTGCCGAGAAGCTGCTTACCGCCCAGGAAGCGCTTAACGATGCCGGCGAAGCCCTCACTGATCAATTAGCCGATTTGGACTTCAGCCCCGAAACGATAGAGCAAATTGAAGACAGATTAAACCTTTACTATGAATTTTCCAACCGCTACGGCAGTAGCGAGGAAGAGATACTTGCCTATTTGGAAAGCGCAAAAGAGCGCTTAAATTCCATAGAGCGCGCCGATGAAAAGCGGGCGCAATTAGAGGCGGAACTTGCCGCTCAAAAAGAAGAAACATACCGCTTGGCACAAGCGCTTTCCGCTGCGCGGCGTAAAACTGCCGCTCGCTTTGAAAAGCAGGTGGAAGAAGAACTGCATTTCTTAAATATGCCGGCGGCAGTATTTAGGGTCGATTTTCGCGACGGTGCGATTACCAAAACCGGTATTGATGAGATAGAGTTTCTTATCAGTGTCAATGCCGGCGAGGAGCCGAAACCGCTTGCAAGTGTGGCTTCGGGCGGTGAACTCTCGCGCATTATGCTCGCTTTCCGAGCGGTTTTGGGCGCGAAAGAAGCGGTGCCTACGCTTATTTTTGATGAAATTGATACGGGTGTCAGCGGCAGAGCCGCGGGCAAAGTCGGGCGCAAATTGCGCCAGGTAAGCCGGAGCGCACAGGTTATTTGCGTGTCGCACTTAGCGCAGATAGCTGCAGCTGCCACTGCGCAGTATTTGATTGAAAAAGAAGAGCGCGAGGGGAGAACCTATACCCGCGTCAAAGCCCTGGATTTCGAGGGCAGGCAGCTCGAAATTGCCCGCATTACGGGCGGTATGCAAATCAATGAATTAATGCTTGAAAATGCAAAGCAATTATTAAAGGAGTATGACAATGACAACCTATGAGGAACTCGTTGCCAGAGGCTTGATTGCCCAGGTGACGGATGAAGAGGAAATCAAAGAATTAATCAACAACGGTAAAGCAACCTTTTACATCGGTTTTGACCCGACGGCGGACAGCCTGCATGTCGGTCACTTTATGGCGCTTTGCCTGATGAAACGCCTGCAGATGGCAGGCAATAAGCCGATTGCTTTAATCGGCGGCGGTACGGCGATGATCGGTGACCCTTCGGGCAGAACGGATATGCGCCAAATGATGACGAAAGAAATCATCAACCACAACTGCGAGTGCTTTAAAAAGCAGATGAGCCGCTTTATCGAATTCGGCGAAGGTAAGGCAAGAATGGTCAATAATGCCGACTGGCTGCTGGACTTAAATTATGTCAACTTTATCCGCGATATCGGTGCGTGTTTCTCGGTCAATAAAATGCTCGCTGCCGAGTGCTATAAACAGCGCATGGAAAAGGGCTTGAGCTTCCTCGAGTTTAACTATATGATTATGCAGAGCTATGACTTTTATAAGCTCTACACCGACTACGGCTGCAATATGCAGTTCGGCGGGGATGACCAGTGGTCGAATATGCTTGGCGGCACCGAGTTAATTCGCAAAAAACTCGGTAAGGATGCCTACGCGATGACCATCACTTTGCTGCTCAATTCCGAGGGCAAAAAGATGGGTAAAACGCAGTCCGGTGCCGTGTGGCTTGACCCCGAAAAAACCAGCCCCTACGACTTCTATCAGTATTGGCGTAACGTGGCGGATGCCGATGTGCTCAAATGCTTGAAAATGCTGACATTCCTGCCGCTTGAGCAGATTGAAGAAATGGCAAAATGGGAGGGCGCACAGCTCAATAAAGCCAAAGAAATTTTAGCCTTTGAACTGACCAAATTGGTGCACGGCGAAGAGGAGGCTGCCAAGGCGGATGCTGCGGCAAAAGCGCTCTTCGGCGGCGGTGCGGACAGCGCCGATATGCCGACCACGGAGCTTGCCGACAGTGACTTTGACGAAGCCGGTGAAATCGGTTTGCTCGCGCTGATGGTTAAAGGCGGCATCGCCAAGTCCAACGGTGAAGCGAGAAGGCTTGTGCAGCAGGGCGGCGTTTCGGTCAATGATGAAAAGCAGACCAACCCGACTGTCAAATTCCAAAAAGCGGCATTTGAAAGCGAATTTATCCTCAAAAAAGGTAAAAAAGTGTTTCATAAATACACGGTATAACGCAAAGTTTATCAAAACGCCCTTGTGCAGTTGCACAAGGGCGTTTTTTGCTCTCAATATTATATTATAAAAAATAGTAGAAATTTAATCTAATTAGTGATATAATAAATTATGTATAAGTATGTAAAGTTTTAAAACGAATAGCCATATGAAAAAGGTTTGCGGTTTCCCGCTCGTGCGCAAAGGGTTGAAACCCGAAGATGGAAATCAAAAAAACCTGCTCGCAAGCGGCAGGCTTTTCGTTTAGTCAGCAAGCAGTTCCCGCATCGCACGGTATACTCTTTCTTGGTCGATGGTCAGGTATGCGCCGTTTTCATAAAGAATCTTACCGTCAACCATTGTCATGCATACATCGCTGCTTTGTGCACTGTAAGTCAGTAACGAGCGGTCATCATACCCGCTGAGCAAGTGCGGTTTATTCAAATCCAATGCCGCAATATCCGCTTTATAACCGACTTTGAGTTCACCGCAGTTTTCTCTGCCTTGTGCTTTGGCAGCGCCCATAGTTGCCATTTGCATCACGGTCTGCGTGTTCATAACAGTAGAATCTTGGAGCCTGCCGTTATGGAGAATGGCCGCTAAATGCATTTCTTCAAAGAGGTTTAAGTTATTATTGCTTGCAGCACCGTCGGTACCCAAAGCGACATTGACACCTTCTTTAAGCAACTCGGGAATAGGTGCAAAGCCGCTGCCGAGTTTCAGGTTAGAAGTAGGGCAGTGAACGACATTGACTTGGTTTTGCGCCAGCAGAGCGCGGTCGCTCTCGCTGAGCACCACACAGTGTGCCGCCGTTGTACGCTCGTGCAGTGCGCCGATGGCTGCAAACCATTCGGCGGGCGAAACGCCGTATTGCGCCAAACAGTCGTTATATTCCTTTTTGGTTTCTGCAAGGTGAATGTGTAACCTTCCGCCGGCTTCATTGCAAAGTGCTGTGTATTCTTCGGCAGCAGTTTTCTCGCAGGTGTAGCAGGAGTGAATACCGAAATCCGCTAAAATCCTTCCGTTTGCCGCACCGTCATAATCGCGCACAAATTGCAAAGAGTCCTGTATCAAGTCGGGGTTTTGAGCGGTAAACTGAATGTGCTTGCCCAGGTTGGCTTTCATGCCGCTGTCTGCAACTGCTTTCGCGGTCTCTTCGGGGAAGAAATACATATCTGTAAAACTGACAATGCCGCCGGCAAGCATTTCCATAATGGCAAATTCACTTGCCGTTTTTACCGCCTCGGCAGTTAAGCGGCTCTCCAAAGGAAAGATGTATTGTGTCAGCCACTGTTCGAGCGGCTTGTCGTTACCGGCACCGCGAAAGAGCACCATCGGGCTGTGGGTGTGGCAGTTATAAAGCCCCGGTATCAACAGTTTGTCGGTATAATCGCGAGTGATGTCATAGGCTTCTCGCGGCGACTCTTCGCCGATATGGCAAATCGTATCACCGTCTACTCCCAAGCAGGCGTTTTCCAGGATTTCAAACCGTGCCTGCTGCCGCATGAGTATTTTACAATTTTGAAATAAAATTTTCATTTATTACACCTCAAAACGATTGTAGCATAACCGCTAAGAATATGCAATATAAAGGAACACTATGATAGGAATTATTTTAGCTGCCGGTATGGGCAGAAGGTTAATGAAAGATACGGGCATCGACCGCTCCAAAGCGCTTGTAAAAGTCGGCGGCAAAAGGCTCATTGACTATTCGCTGGAAAACCTGAATTTGATGCAGGTGGATAAAATCTATATTGTTGTGGGCGAGCATAAGAATGATATTGTCGACGCTGTCGGCGACAGTTATCACGGCATTCCGATAGCCTATGTCATTCAAAGCGAACCGATAGGGCTTATCAATGCCATCAGTAAGGTGTTGCCGTTTTGCGACACGGGCGCCGTTGTGCAGTTGAGTGATGAAATTTTTATCAATATCAATACAGCATTTTTAAAGAGCTTTCAAAACCAAACAGCCGATTTTCTCTGCGGCATTATCAGAGAAAAAGAGCCCGAGCGCATTAAAGAGAATTACGCTGTGATGGCAGACAAGCAGGGCAATTTAATCAGCACGCGTGAAAAGCCGACAGAGATTGTTAATGATTTAAAGGGAACCGGCTTTTGCATTTTCAGCAAAGATTGTATGGATTTACTAAAAAGCGCCTATTCCGAAGAAAAGAATGTGCCCTGTGATTTGTGTGACTTTATGAACCTGCTCATTTGGGAAGGCAAGAAAGGCAAGTGTTTTGAAGTCGCCGACACGGAAATTAATATCAACACGAAAGCGGATTTGGATTATGCCATTGCGCTTACCGAGGAATAAAAAGCATGAAAAACAAAGTGATGTTACTTTACCCGCCCGGGAAACTGTATCAGCGCAGTGAAGATAGGGCGCAGTGCAATATCAGCGAATCGGCAACCGGCGCGGTGCATGCATGCAATGACCTCGGTTACTGTGCCGCCGTGCTTTTGGAAAAAGGTTATGAAGTCTTTTTGCGCGATTATCAAACCGAAGGTGCTTCTTTTAGAGATGTAGTACGGGATGTCAAAACTTTTCAGCCGGATATGATTGCGCTGAGTACCACCAACAGTTCGGTGCTCGATGATTTGGCATTTCTTAAGCGCATTTGTCGGCTGCACCCCTGTGTTTGTGTTGTCAAAGGTGCCGTGTTTTATGACTTGGATCCGGAGCGGCTCGGCGATTTGGATTTAAGCAGTGTTTCCTGCCTGATCGGTTGCGAAATGGAATTTGTTATCGGCAATTTAGCGGATTATTACCTGCGAAGTGAGGGTGATATCGGTACTGTCAACGGCATTTTTCATAAAGAAAACGGCAGTTTTGTCAAAAATGACTTTGTGTGCGGATTAAATGATTTGGATGCACTGCCGTTCCCGGCGCGGCAACTGATGAAAAACGAGCTTTATGTGCGCCCCGATACCGGTGAGCCGATGGCGACCATTCAAACCGGCTTGGGCTGCCCTTCAAAATGTATCTACTGCTTAACGCCGCTCATCTCCGGCACAAAGGTGCGCAAAAGAGAAGTGGAAAACATTTACAGAGAAATCGAAGAATGCTACAAAACATTCGGCATTAAGAATTTCTTCTTTAAAGCAGATACATTTACCATTGATGAAAGTTACGCCGCAGCCGTGTGCGACAGGATTATTGCTTCACCGCTATACGGCAAGATTGCTTTTACGGTTAACTCCAGAGTCAAACCGCTTTCACTCTCACTTTTAAAAAAGCTCAAGCAAGCCGGTTGTTTTATGATTGCAGTCGGGTTTGAGAGCGGAGATAATCAGACACTTAAGCTTATAAAAAAAGGCACCACGGCGGCAGACAACCTGCGCGCGGCAAAGCTCATTAAAGAAGCGGGTATTCCGCTGTTCGGTTTCTTTATGATCGGCTTTCCGTGGGAAGATGAAAAGAAGATTTTAAAAACCAAGCGTTTTATTCATAAGATTAATCCGGATTTTATTGAGCTGCACATCGCCATGCCGTATTACAAAACCGGCTTATATGAACTGTGTAAAGCATATGGCGTTCTTGCCGACAGCGGCTTCGGGCATGACTACTATGCGCCCAATACCACCGGCACCCGGTATTTGAGTGCGGCACAGGTAGAGCAGTTAAAGCGGCGCATTTTGCTCGGTTTCTATTTAAGACCGGAGTATGTGCTCAAAAAAATGGGCGCTGCCATCAAGCAACCCAAAGTCATCGGTAGTTATATGCGTTACGGGTTTTCGCTTTTGAATAAAAATCTATTTCGTAAACAGTAAAAGACTTTACAACGAAACATCGAGGAAAAAGAATGCAATCAGTTTTGGAAAACAATTTCAACGCGCACAGAAATCTTTTAACAGCCGTGATGGCGGATGAGGCGCTCAAAGCGCACATCGCTGCTGCGGCGCAAGCGCTCTGTGCATGCCTGCAAAGCGGTGGTAAAGTTCTGCTTTGCGGCAATGGCGGCAGCGCGGCGGATGCGATACATATCACTGCCGAGTTAGTCGGCTGTTTCGAAGGTATGGAACAACCGCTGGCGGCAATTTGCCTAAACAGCAATGCGGCAAATATGACTTCTATTGCCAATGACAGTGATTTTCGCTATATATTCTCCAAGCAGGTGGAAGCTCTCGCGCAGCCGAGAGACATACTCATTGCCCTGACCACTTCGGGTAAATCCGAAAACATTCTCGAAGCGTTGGCGGCGGCAAAACAGGCAGGTGCCGTTACTATAACCCTTTGCGGGGAGCGTACCGATTGCATTGAGAGCGATTATGTGCTCGCCATTCCTTCCGGCGATACTCCTCGCGTGCAGGAAATGCATTTGTTTATCGGGCACTGCTTTGCGCAGTATGTAAAAGAAAATATGAGTAAAGAGGCTGAAGATGGATAAAAATGTGTTAGTCACCGGCGGCGCCGGCTATTTGGGTGCGGTATTGGTGCCGGAACTGCTGAAAAAAGAATACAATGTCACGGTGTTGGATTTATTTATCTACGGGCAGGATTCCTTACTCGATTGCTGTTATGATAAAAGGCTGAAGATAATCCGCGGCGACTGCCGCGACAAAGAAGTGCTGCAAGCGGCACTGAAAGGGCAGGATATCATTATTCCCTTAGCGGCGATTGTCGGCTTCCCGGCATGTGATAGAGATAAGACGGCGGCGGTTTCGACCAATCGGGATGCCATCCGAACACTCCTTTCACTGGCAGCACCGGAGCAAAAGATTATTTTCCCGTGCACCAACAGCGGCTACGGTATTGGTCAGGGTGAGCAGTTTTGCGATGAGACAAGCCCGATACAACCGATTTCGCTTTACGGGCAGACCAAAATGGAAGCGGAGCGACTTATCTTAGAGCGTGGCAACTGTGTGACCTTCCGCTTTGCGACACTCTTCGGTGTTTCGCCGCGCATGCGCACGGATTTACTGGTCAATGACTTTGTTTACCGCGCTGTCAATGACCGCTCGCTTGTCGTGTTTGAAGGCGATTTTGTCAGAAACTATTTGCATGTGCGCGATGCGGCAAGGGCGTTCTTGTTTGCCATCGAGCACTTTGAGCAGATGAAGGGGCAAACCTATAATTGCGGTTTGAGCGATGCGAATTTAACGAAGTTGGAGCTGTGTGCCGGCATCAAAGCGCATCTGCCGCAGTTTGAATATATCAAAGCGGAGTATGCTGCCGATCCCGACAAGAGAAACTACTATGTTTCCAATGCTAAAATCGAGCACCTCGGTTATCGCGCGCAGTATACGATGGATGAGGGCATTGAGGAACTCATCAAAGCCTATCAAGTCATTAAAAAAGACAACTACGGAAATAATTAAATGGAATTAGTAAAAAAACTCACAACCGATTTTGAATATGAAGATGAGCGCGGGCTTATCTGCCAAATCTGTCACGGTGATATCGCGCAGGTAAATTATGTGTTTAGTAAAAAAGGCGCCGTGCGCGGCAGATTTCACTACCATAAAACCGCTAAAGAGCAGTTTTATGTGATTCGCGGCAAATTGCACTTGGAAGCTTACCGCGGTGAATGTAAAGAAGAATATGTTTTTCAAACGGGCGATGTTTTCCTGATTGAAAATCAAGTGCGCCACAATTTTACTTATTTGGAAGACACCGCACTTGTTTCGATGTATGACACATGCGTGGAAACAGGGGAGAATAAAAAAGATATTTTTTACGATGAGGGTTAAAACCTCCGTAAAGTAGTTTAAATAATTGATTGGTTGAAGAAGATGTCCGATACAAAGAAGAAAAATGTATACTTCGCCGAGGTGGCATATAAAAACGGCAACACTGCATATTTACCCTATGCGGTTGGCGTTTTGATTGCCTACGCGTGGCAGGATGAAACGATTCGAGAGAACTATGCTGTCGGCGACATCCTTTTCTTGAGAGAAGATATCGAGGAAGTGGTCGCGCGCTTAGATAACCCGGTCTATTTCGGTTTCTCCTCCTGTTTGTGGAATATTGAGTATAACAAAGCCCTTGCCAAGAGAGTGAAAGAAGTATACCCGAATTGCATTATTCAATTTGGCGGGCATGAAGTCGGTCCCGATAATGCACTGCTTAAGGAGTGCGACTATATCGACCTGTTAGTGCACAATGAAGGGGAGGAAGCCATCCGTCAAATCCTGCTGGAATTGTTAAAGGGCAATGATTGCTCTTTTGAGCGCGTTGATAACCTCGCCTACAGAAAAGGCGAGCGCATCATCACCAATCAAAATGTTGTTCCGGATGTGGAAGATACGCCTTCTCCGTATTTGACAGGAGTTTTTGATGATATCATTAACAGAAATCCCGATACCGAGTTTTTGGCGCTGATGGAAACCAACCGCGGTTGCCCAAACCACTGCAGTTATTGCGGCTGGGGTATGTATCGCTCCAAAATCAGAATGTTTCCGATGGAGCGCATCTATAAAGAATTGGAATGGGTGGCGGCACACAAGATTGAGTTTTTGGGCTTTGCCGATGCCAATTTCGGTTTGTTTGAGCGAGATAATACCATTGTCGATTGGATGATAGATTTTAAGAAAAAATGCGGTTATCCGCAAAAGTTCCAGGTTTCTTATGCCAAAAACAGCACTTCTAAAATATTTGAAATGTCAAAGAGACTCAATGAAAGCGATATGGACAAAGGCATTACATTGGCGTTTCAATCCTTATCGCAAGAGGTGCTTAACAATGTCGGCAGGGCCAATATCAAAATGGATTATTATTCACAGCTGCTCAAAATGTATTCCGAAGCCGGCATTGCGACTTATTCCGATTTGATTCTCGGTTTACCCGGTGAAACCTATGACAGTTTTACCGAAGGTGTAAATACTTTGCTCAAAGCAGGTCAACACAGTTCCTTGTTTATTCATATATTGCAATGCTTGCCTTGTTCGGAAATGGCTGCACCGGAGTATATGAAAAAACACGGCTTAAAAACGGTTCGCATTCCGCTTAATCAACCGCACAGGCGGCGCAGTGAGAGTGAAAACGATATTCCGGAGTTTTCAAGAATTATTGTGCAGACCAATACCATGTCGCGGCAAGATTGGGTTAGAATGAACCTGTTCGCCGTGTGTGTACTCAGTTTCCATTATCTCGGGGTGTTAGAGTATATCGCCATTTATCTGTACTATGAAAAGCAGGTTGATTACAAAGAGTTTTATCAGCAACTGCTTGATTTTCTGCTTGCACATAAAGAGTTGGAGTGCGGCACAATATTTCATAGTATTCAAAAGCAACTGCTTGATGTTATTGAAAAGGGCGGCCCGGTAGGTTGCATTGATGAAGAGCACTATGATGATTTATATTGGACCATGGAAGAATTTGTTTTTTTGGAATTGGTTCGACACAAACAAACTGTTTTTGAAGAACTTGAGCCCTTTGTTGCTCGCTTTATTGAGGATGAAGCGTTTTTAAGCGATATTATGGCTTATCAAAAAGAGATGATAAAAACCATTAATCAACCGTATGTCGAGTTTAACATCGGCTATAATTTTCCCGCATATTTTAAAAAGCGCATTGCATCTGCCGCGTGTCGGCTGGAAAAGAAACCCGGTTGCGTTAAGATTACGGACAACCACTCCTATACTAATTGGAGCGATTATGCGCGCTATGTTGTTTGGTACGGCAGGCGCGGCGGCAAAAACCTTTATAACAGCGAAATGAATTATTCTCTCGGAGAGTGAAATGAAAAAACTGTATTTTGTTCAAGCGGGTTTTAGTTTTTCCAAAACCCTGGTATATTTACCATACGCAGCCGGTTGCTTAATGGCAACTGCTTTTAGTGATGGTGAAATTGCCTCCTACTTTGAGCAAAATGACATCATTTTTCAAAGAGACACGATTGAGAATAACTTAGATCGCATACATCAGCCGGATATCGTTGCCTTTTCCAATTACTTTTGGAATGTCAATTACAATAAAACGCTTGCCAAAAAAATCAAGGAAAAATATCCTGACTGCCTGATTGTTTTCGGTGGGCACAATGTAGTTGGTGATTCTTTCGCGCTTCAAACAGATGATTTTATTGATGTTATCATTCGGGGAGAAGGAGAAATCGCTTTTAAGCAATTATTGCTTTGTTACAAAAACGGGTTAAGTTTTGGCAATATAGAGGGTATCGATTATCGCGAAAACGGGTGCATTATTTCCACAAAGGAGCGCGCTGTTTGTGATTTGTCGGAATTGGTTTCACCTTACACTTTCGGCGTGTTTGACCCTTTACTGGAGAAAAATCCGGATATTCAATTTCACGCTACGATAGAAACCAACCGCGGTTGCCCGTATTCCTGCGCATATTGTGAATGGAGTTATGACAAGAAACTGCGCATGTTTGCTTTAGAAAAAGTGAAGTCGGAAGTTCGGTGGATATCCGAGCACAAAATTCCGTATTGCTTTTGTGCCGATGGGAACTTCGGTATTGCAAAACGAGATATTGAGATTGCAAAGTTTATTGTCAAAACGAGACAAAAAAACGGATACCCCAATATCTTTAAGCCCTGCTATGCCAAAGAGAGCAATGATATTGTCTTTGAAGCCGGCAGAATATTAAATGAAGCCGGTGCCGATAAAGGTGTCACCATTTCTTACCAAACCCTTTGCCCCGAGGCACTCAAAAACATTCACCGCGATAATTTGGATATTCATCAGTTTACAGAACTTTCGGGCAGGTATAATGCCATCGGTATTCCGACTTACAGCGATTTGATTTTAGGCTTGCCCGGTGAGACTTTTGAAAGCTTTGCCGAGAGCCTGAGCGGTTTGATGGAAGCGGGGCAAAACAACTCTGTCACTTTCCACCACTGCCAAGTCTATCACGATGCCTTAATGGGAGACCCGCATTACCGAAAAGAATTTGGCATTGAAATCACCAAAGTGCCTATGGACACCGTGCACTTCACACCTGAGTTCAGCGGGATTGAGGAGTACCAATATATCATCACCTCCACGTATTCAATGAATCGGGAAATGTGGGAGAAAGCGAATGTATACGGTATCTGTGTAGAGGCGTTTCATTATATCGGTTTGTTGCGTTGCTTTGCGATTTATCTCAGGTTTGAAAGACAAATTCCGTATTTGGTATTTTACAATGCGCTTTTCGAATATGTGACCGACTCTGCAAAAACCGAATTTCTGTATCAACAGTTTCGCTATGTTGAAGATATGGTGCGCCACCCGGAAAAACCATGGGCGTTTCAAAAAGATATTTTCGGCTCCACCGGTTGGTACTTGGAAGAAGGGCTGTTTTTAGAGAGTGTGTATCATTTCGATACTTTTTGGGAAGAAATTATCCCGTTTTTGAAATCTTTTGAGATAGAAGAAGATGTTTTTGAGCAGTTGTTACTGTATCAAAAAGGAATCCTCTGCCTGCCGCATAAAGAGAAGGTGGTATTAAATTTGCAATATGATTTTTACCATTTCTTTGAAAACATTTATGAAGGGCGCAACGAGCCTTTGAAAAAAGTCGATAATCGCTTAACACTCAATTCTTGGAAAATCATTCATTCATGGGATGAATATGCCAGAGAAATTATTTGGTACGGCAAGAGAAAAAGCGCCACCTTGATGACAAGTTTTAAAGAGAATGTTAATATTGATTTTTTGAAATAAAGCTGTTGCTTTCGCTGCCTGCGGCAATGAAAGCATAATGAAAGTTCGGATAACGCGGAAAATGAAGAATGTATATTTCGTTCAAGTAGATGTTGCTGCATCCCTCGGGGCGCAGAATGCATACCTGCCGTATACTGCAGGTATTCTTGCCGCATATGCTTGGAGCAGCGAAATAGTAAAAAAAGAATGTGTTTTTAAAGAGTTTATCTTTCTGCGCGAGAAGATTGATGCGGTAGTTTCCCGCATGGAGAACCCCGCTATCATTGCTTTTTCAAACTATGTTTGGAACACGGAATACAATAAAGCGCTTGCCGAAGCCGTTAAAGAAAAATATCCGCATTGCTTGATTGTTTTCGGCGGGCACAATGTTCCGGATGATTTTTCTTATTTAGAAGAATGTGATGCTATTGACATTCTGATTCATGGGGAAGGGGAGGAACCGCTAAAAAAACTGTTTGAAGTGTTTTTGCAAAACGAACAGTTGCAATCGGTACCGAACATTTCTTTTAGGAAGAAAGATGGCTCCTTTTTCAAAACATTTACACGCTTGCCCAAAACTTTGGATTATCCGTCACCGTATTTGGATGGTTGGTTTGATGATTTAATCGAGAAACACCCCGAAATTACTTTTAATGCGATTTTAGAAACGAGTCGCGGGTGTCCGCACAGGTGCGCCTATTGTGATTGGGGACTTTTAAAATCGAAAGTACGCCTGTTCCCGTTAGAGCGCATTCAAGCGGAAATTCGGTGGATGGCAGAGCACAAAATTGCATTTTTGTGGGGTGCCGATGCCAATTTCGGTTTGTTTAAGCGCGATTTGGAAATTGCCGATGCTTTAGTCAAGGCAAAAGAGACAACAGGATATCCCGAGCGCATGCGCATCAATTATGCCAAGGATAATTATGAAAATGTGTTTGCTATAGTGAAGAAATTTAAAGCATGTAATTTTGACAGAATCGGAGCAACACTTTCTTTTCAAAGCCTCTCGCCGGTGGTGCTTGAAAACATCGGCAGGTCAAACAGCGAGTTGGAGTTTTACAAAAATCTCTTGACTAAGTATAGAAAAGAAAATATGAGAACCTATTCCGAGTTAATCCTGGGACTACCCGGCGAAACTTATGAGAGTTTTATTGCAGGAGTGGGTAAACTCTTTGAAATCGGGCAGCACTTTGTGTTTGAAGTGTATGCATGCATCCTATTGCCCAATGCGGTTTTGGGACAAAAAGAGACGATGGAAAAGTACGGTATAGAAAGTGTGAAGGCGGAAATTACGCGCCCCCATTTTTTGGAACAGGAATTTGATATACCGGAATATAATAGAATTATCACGCAAACAAACACATTAACTCGCGAGATGTGGGTGCGCTCGGTTGCTTTTTCCAATGTGGCAAAATCTTTCCACGGGAGTGGTGTTTTGCGTATCTTTGCGATATATCTCTTTTGTGAAAAAAGCGTGCCCTATCAAGTTTTCTATGACGGCATTATTGATTATTTAGAAGCAAATCCCGGCTTATTTACTTCCGAATTGTATTTTGAAATTAAGCAAAGTGCGCGGGAGCAATCCGTTGGTGCCCGCAGTCGCAAGCACTTTTTTGAGCCTTGTGGCGATATATTGTGGGATGATTATGAATATATGGCATTGCAAATACTGAATCATTTTGATGAGTTCTATGAAAATATGAGCACTTATTTGAAATCTTTTCAAATTGCGGATGATATTTTTAACGACCTGTTGCAATACCAAAGGAGTGTATTGCGCCGACCGAATGAAAGCGAGGCAATTCTTTCGCTTCATTACGATGTCCATGGGTTTATCAGTGATGCGTATGTTAATAAGATTCATCATTTGGAGAAGTTGACACATCAACTGAGACTGACGGATTCCGAACCGCAAAACGGTTGGGCGGAGTTTAGCAAAACCGTGGTTTGGTACGGTCGTATGGGTTGGTCATCCTATAAGGATGATATCAGTGTTTTAAAAGATTTCGAGGGATAATACAGAGAGGATTTATTAAATGAAAAAAATCTTGATGATTCAGCCGCCGCAGTTTGAACCGACAACGCCGTACGGGGCAATACCGTTGTTGCGCGCACAACTGGATAAAGCCGGATTTGAAACACATATTATTGACTTGAATATTAAGTTTTATCATGAGGTGTTAAAGCCGACCTCGTTAAAACAAGCCTTAGAGACAGCCAAAAAGGATTTGGCTGAATTAGAAAAAATACATCAGCACACGGACTTTGACCTGCTCAAAGAAACCGGCACTTACGAACAAAAAATGTCCGCTTACAAGTATGTAGCCATTAAAGAGTTTTTTGAAAAACACAGCCATGAAATACCGGCAGTGTTTGATGAAATTGACTGTGCGGTCAAAACGATGAAAGACCCGGAATTGTTTTATGACCCGGAAGCTTTACCGCATGCCAGGCACATTATTACCGTTGCACTGCAATTAGCATCTTTGCCGTATGCCCCCAATGAATTGAGTTTATATAATTATTATTTACACCCTGACTTTATTCTTGACTGGAAATGGGTGAAGGAAATGGCGGAAGATGACAGTACCAATATGTTTTATGATTATTTGCACGATTATTGTCAGTCAATCGCCAATGACGGCTATGATATCGTTTGCATTTCCATGATTGATTTAAGTCAATTGGTCGCCACATTTACTCTTTCGCATTTTATTAAGCAGTACACCGGAGCAACGGTGATTGTCGGAGGAAGTTACTTAACCCAAATTGCGCAAGATATGATGCCTCATACGGACATATTTACCGATTATATTGATTATTTATCCATTGGAAACGGTGAAATAGCATTACCCGAACTTTGTAAAGTATTGGAAGCGAACGGCAATCCGGAAGAGGTTTTTCACACGGTTTTTTATTCGCCGCAAAAGAAAAAGGTAATCAATACCGGTTTTGCCGAGACATTGTTTGATATGAACAGTTTAGCGTATCCCGATTATACCGGCTTTGATTTTGGCGACTATTTCACACCGGAGCCCGTTTTCCCGATTGAACTCTCTAAGGGCTGTTATTGGGGGAAATGCAGTTTTTGCGATTATGCCTTCGGTCAACAGCACTATGCCCCGAAAACCATTGAGCATATTATTGATGAATTTCGTTATTATGTAGACAGATACGGTGCCACAAAATTTATTATTGTGGATGAGTGTATTCCGCCGGCATTTTATAATCGGCTGGCGACAGCGATTATTGAAGCGGATTTGCATATTCATTTTTACTCTTTCGCGCGCCTTGAAAATGCCTTCACTAAGGAAGTGTTGCAAAACATTTATAATGCCGGTGCAAGGATGTTGTTGTGGGGTTATGAATGTGCATCACCGCGTGTAATGAAACTGATGAACAAAGGTATCGATGTGGAAAACCGCATGAAAATTTTGCGCGATGCGCGCGATGTCGGTATTTGGAACGATGCATTGATTTTGTTTGCTTACCCGACGGAAACGATGGATGAAATCGAACAAACGATTGAGGTGTGTAAAAGTAATACCTATGAAATATGCAGTTGTTCTTTTACCGAGTTTAAGATGAAAAAACATTCGGCGATTTCAAAAAAGGTTGGTGTCAACGGTGTGCACAAATTAGAGTCTGCCGGTGAACTGTTTCCGCTGTATAAAGATACGATTGACGGTCCGGATCCTGCTGAGCGGCGCATTTTGCGCAGAAAAATTCAATTTGAGTTTTTGGACAAAAACCAACATCGATTATGGCCGGTGGTCAGCGCTGACTTTGATCACGTGATGTTATATGTCGCAAAATACGGTGTCGATTTTGTCAACGGCTATCGTTCAAAAAACCGTGTGGCACCGGAGTTTAGGTAAAGTATGAAATTTTCCATTACATTTATTATTGGTGCAACCAGTGAATCCGAGGCAATAAAAAAAACGGTTTATGCCATTTTTGAGGATTGTGCCCCGGAAGATATCGGCGAAATTATTATAGTTAAATCCCAAAAAGCTTCCCTTGAATGCAACTTGGCGATTGCACAAATGGAGAAGGAATACCCGGATTATGTTGTCGGGCTGGAGCAAACAAGACCGTTTGTCGGCGGAGCGATTCAAGATGCGGGTGACATGGTTCAAACCTCTCACTTAATGGTGTTACCGGGTGACCTCGGTATCGGGTTGGAAGCGATTGCTGTGATGGCTGAAAAGGAAAAACAAAATCCGCAGGGAATAGTGCGCGTTTCGCGCTGGTTGAACAAGAATTCTTTTATGGAGGGCTATTCACCGGTTCGCAAGGTGTTTAATGCTTGCGCACAAGCGTTTTTGCGCATTTTATTTCAAACAAAACTAACCGATTTAACGCATCCGGTGCAAATCATGCCGACAGCGCTGTATCGCAAAATCAAATGGAAAGAGTATAATTTTCCTTTTTTGACCGAGTTTGCACTTACACCGCTTCGTTTGGGTGCATCCATTTCGGAGGTTGCCGCTTCCTGCCAAGGCAGAACGGAAGGCAAATCCAGTAATTCCGTGTGGCAAACCATGTTATATTTTAAGACAGCACTTTACATTCGCTTTACAAAGCGCGAAAACCTGTTAAAAGAAAATGAAAGGTTAGCATAAATCTTTGCATGATGGAAAGAATGAACACTCTACTCATTTATCCTCCTCAATGGTTCCCGACAAGTCCTTATTTGGCATGCGGTATATTGACCGGGCAGTTAAAAGGTGCCGGCTATACTGCAAAAACTTGGGATCTCAATGTCGAATTTTATAATGATATACTGCGCGCGGACTATTTGAGTGATTGCCTGAAGCAGGCAAAACAGTTTTTGGATAGTCAGCGGCTTGTATGCACGCATGCTTCCGACAGCACTGCGTTTTTCGCTTGTATGCAAAAAGTAGGTGAAGAGAGAAGGAAGATTATTGCATCCTATTTAGAGCGCAATGTCAAAAAGGTTCAAGATACCATTGCCGAGATTGAAGAAGCCGTTTGCGTTTTCAAAAACAGAGACCGTTTTTACGACCCCGAACAATTCTATCGGGCAAAAGACATTGTAAAATCCGCCTTGGAGATTGCCTCTCTGCCATATGCACCGGCGCGTATTCAGGTGGATAACTATATTTCCAACCCTGTGTTGAGTTATGACTTTGCGGATACGGATTTTCAGTGCCGGGAGCCGCAACTGAATATGTTTTTGCCGTATTTTGAGAAAAAATTGGAGGCGTATGATTTCTCGGATTATGATTTAATCGGCATCTCTATTACCGATTTGAGCCAAATTATCCCCGGTTTTACGCTTGCCTGCTTACTAAAAGAAAAGACTCACAGTAAAATTTGTATCGGTGGAAACTATATTTATAAAATTGCCGCAGATTTGAAAGTCATACCGAAAGTTTTTGAAAAGTATTGTGATTATTTGCTTTTGGGAGATGGGGAAAAGAGCATTGTGGAATTAGCGGCGCATATTGACGGAACATTGGATATTGAACGCGTGCATACACTTGTTTATCGAGATGAAGATGGTGTTGTTCATTCCAACGAACCAACACCGCCGATGAATCTGGATGCGATTTATTATCCTGACTTTGAAGGGTTTGATTTTGAAAAATACTTTTCTCCCGAAGTGATTATTCCGGTTCAACTCGGCAAAGGATGCTATTGGGGCAAATGCACATTTTGTGATTTTTATACCGGGCAGCAGAAATTCGATATCAAAAGTGTTGAGCATGCTGTTGATGAAGTGGAATATCTTTCTGAAAAATACCACACGCCTTTTTTCAATTTTGTGGATGAGTGCGTGCCGCCGAAGTTTTATAATGCATTTGCCAAAGAGGTAATGCGGCGCGGACTGAAGATTTACTATTACTCCTTTGCGCGCTTGGAAAAAGGCTTTACGCGTGAAGTATTGCAAAACCTGTATGACTCCGGAGCCCGTTTCTTTATGTGGGGTTATGAAGCTGAATCTCAGCGGGTAATGCAGTTGATGAATAAAGGGGTTGACCTTAAAGAGCGCAAGAGGATTCTGCAAGACAGCGCCGATGTGGGGTTGTGGAATTTGTGCACCTTCCTGCTCGGCTATCCTTCCGAAACACCGGAAGAATTGCAGGCGACGATTGATGTGATTTATGATGATACCATTGTGGATTCCTGCACGCCTTCTAACTTCGCATTAAAGAAAAACTCCATTCTCAAAGACCATTTGGAAGAAGCAACGATTACTGATGTGCAGTCAAATGGGGAAATGCACCTTTCTTACTCTTACCATTCTTCTGTCACGACGATGGAAGAGATTAAGCGAAACAGGAACGCTTTTGAAAAGCAGTTTTTGATTGACACGGCTGACAGGTTGTTTCCTCATACTTTTACAGAGACAGATAATATCCTGATGTATCTTGCGCACCACGGCAAAGCATTTGTTAAAAACTATCGTTTGCAATACAAAAAGCAGTTGCCGTTTGAGTAGTAACGCATAAATATGAATGTTCTTTTTATTAACCCGAAAACAGAAATCTATTCTCGCTCAGTGACAGCGCCGCTGGGTTTGTTGTCGATTGCGAGTTTTTTGCAAGCCAAAGGGTTTTCGGTGCGCATTTTTGACCGCACCGTGCAAAAAAGAACACTCGAAGAAGTGCTCGCCGAATTTGAGCCCGAACTGGTCGGCATTTCTCTTGTCTCTTACTATCAATACCACGATGCCTGCGATCTGTCCCGCCGGTTGCGGGCACGGGGCACACAGGTTATTTGGGGCGGCGCATTGGCATCTTGTTTGCCGCAAGCAGTTTTAAACACCGGATTATTAGATGCCATTTCTATCGGAGAAGGAGAACAAACCTGGCTGGAATTGGCGACCGCCAAACAAAAAGGGCAGTCAGATTTAACCGGTATTAAAGGGCTGGCACTGCGCGATGCCGATGGAAAAATGTTTTTTACCGCGCAAAGAGAATTTGTGGATTTGGCAACTTTGCCGGATATTGACTGGTCTTTGGTGGAGGTAGAAAAGTATTTTCAAACCACCTACGGCTGCAAACGCATGTTATATTTATATGCGGCAAAAGGATGTCCGTTTAATTGCGCTTTTTGCTATAATAAAGAATTTCACCGCTGCACCTATCGCAAGCGACCAATGGATAGTTTGTTGAGAGAAATTAAGTATTTGGTGCAAAACCATGGGATGGACGGCGTATATTTTGCCGATGAACTCTTTTGTCGAAATGTCAAAGAAATGCATGAAACTTGTGACGCGCTACAATCACTCGGTCTGAATTTTGTATGGGGCGGGCAAACGCGCATCGGTATATTTAAAGAAGAAGACTTTCGGTATATGTTTAATGCCGGTTGTCGTTGGATTTTCTTTGGCGTGGAAAGTGGCTCAAAGCGCATGCTCAAGCAAATGAATAAGCGCATAGATTATGATAAAATCGAACAGACCTTTGCTGCCTGCCAAAGTGCCGGCATTGTGGCTATCGGTTCATTAATCATCGGTTTGCCGGGTGAGACTGAAGCAGATGCGCGCGAAACGGTTGCCCTTATAGAGCGCCTGCATAC
Source organism: Clostridia bacterium (assembly GCA_017432485.1). Classification (GTDB taxonomy): domain Bacteria; phylum Bacillota; class Clostridia; order Oscillospirales; family Acutalibacteraceae; genus RUG714. The sequence continues at coordinate 18,082 of JAFRJB010000072.1, read as the reverse complement.
ACCGTTGATTAATTTAAATTATTATATGGTAGTGCCCGGCTCCGATTATCATCAACAACTTTTGGAAGAAGGAAAGTATCCTGTAATTGAGGATGTTGAAGAATTTAATAAGTATTTTTCAATGCAACAAAAATTGTTAGATAATTATTCCGACTTGCCGGCAATAGATATGAAAGTGATTCGTGCGGTGTATATGTGGCGCAGTTTCAGAACAAACGACCTCAATGTAGGCGGAGAACGCTTTTCTTTTACCAAAAAAGTGATTACAGATGCACTTAAGAGTGTGAAAACCGGTGATTTAAAAGGCTTTATTATTTCATCTTGGGATGCCGGTTTGGAGTTTTTGCGCACCTTTTACTATGCGCATTTTTACCGCAAAGTCAAACAAAAATACGGTATTAGGTAATGAATATACAAAAATACAACTCATACGCTCAAATCATATGAGAGGTTATTGCGTGAAAAACATTTATTTTGTACAACCGAATGATGTTTACAAAGGGAAAGTGCCTTCCACTTATATCCCTTATGCTTCGGGTTGCATTATTGCATATTGTAAACAAAATAAAGCGATTGCCGAAAACTTCGATTTTAAAAAAATCATCTATTCGCGCGTGCCAATTGAGAAATTGATTGCCGGGTTGGAGCAACCTTACGCTGTGCTGTTTTCCTGCTCCGTTTGGAACACAGAGTATGATAAAAAGGCGGCGCAGGCGGTCAAATCCGCTTACCCTGATTGCAAAATCATTTTCGGCGGGCATAATGTATCGGCGGACGGTTCTTTTTTGCAGCAATACCCGTATATAGATTTCTTAACCCACCGCTTCGGGGAAGAAACCACCGAAGGTTTATTGGAACATTTTCTCGGCTTGCGGGAGTTAAGGAATATTGATAATATCTCTTACCGTGACGGCAACAAAGTGATTACCACCGACTATGTCACTCAAACCACAATTGATTTTCCTTCGCCGTACCTTACCGGCGTGTTTGATGATTTGTTGAATGATGGTGTAAATTTTTCCGCTGTATTTGAAACCAACCGCGGTTGCCCGAACCGCTGCTCGTATTGTGATTGGGGAGAGCTTAAAACCAAGGTGCGCTTGTTTCCGATGGAGCGCGTGAAAGCCGAAATTGATTGGTTTGCGGCGCACAAAATAGAGTTCATCTATGCGGCGGATGCTAATTTCGGTCTTTTTTCCAGAGATGTTGAAATTGCAAAGTATGTGGTAGAGAGTAAAAAGAAATACGGTTATCCGCAGGTGTTTCGCGTTTGCTTTACCAAAAATAAATTGGATGTTGTTTTCCAAATCGGCGCTATGTTTTTTGAATATGATTTGGATAAGGCGCAGACAATTTCTTTCCAAAGCATGGATGCAACAACATTGGAGAATGTCGGAAGAAAAAATATTTCTCCCGAGTCTTTCAAGCGGTTGATGAAGCAGTATAACGATATTGACATTGCCACACATTCCGAACTGATTTTGGGGCTTCCCGGTGAAACCTACGATAGCTTTTGTGAGGGTATCGGCACTTTGCTCGAAAACGGGCAGCACTACTCTTTTATTGTGTACCCGTGTATGTTGCTGCCCAACAGCGAAATGGGGCAGCCGTGGTATTTGGAAAAATACAAAATCAAAAGCACTTCCATTCCGTTTCAAATTGTGCATACCGAAATCGGTGCCAATCAAGATGATATTACGGAATACGGTCGCTATACTACCGAGACCTATTCGATGAATCGGGAAGAATGGGTGCGCTCGCTCATTTACTCTAAATATGCGCAGGCTCTGCACTCTTTGGGATTGCTCAAAAATGTTGCCCTGTTTTACCGCTATGAATACGATGTGAGTTTTGCTTCCTTTTACAAAATGATTATTGAGTTTTCGCGGCGGGAGGATATGCCGCTGCTGCACTGCGTGTATTCAAATATTCATGCGTTGTGCCACAAGATTGCCAAGGCACAAAGCGGTTTTTTGACCACCTGCAAAGGGCTCGGTAAAATTTTGTGGGAATTTGATGAAGTGATTTACTTGGAATTTTTCAAAGACTTAGAGCAGTTTTACCGCGAAATCAAGCAGTGCCTCGCAGAACGCTTCGGCACATGTGACGAAGTGGATGCGCTGTTTTGCTATCAGTTTGATGTGATTAAAAAAATAGGGGTAGAAACCGTCACTGTTTCTTCAGCATACGATTTTTATCACTATTTCAACAATATTCTTTCCTATGACTATACACCGTTAGAGAAAAAAGCGCTGCGCTTTACCGTGCATGATGCGGCGCCGGTGGCGGATTTATCGGAATATGCGCGCAAGGTGATTTGGTATGGTAGAAACAAGCGCCTAACGGATTATACGAGTTCATTTTACAGAAGTGCAACTGTGTTTGATACACAAGCATAACGGGAGTTTTTGTGAAAAACATTTATTTTGTGCAAGTTGGTTTTGAGTTTGACGGCTCTGTGTATCTGCCCTGTGCGGCGGGTGCACTGATTGCCTATGCAAAACAGTTTGCCGAAATCAATGAAAATTATACTTTTCCCGCTATCATTTATCAAAGAGAAAAGCTGCAAACAGCCTTGGATAAAATCAAAGACCCATTTATGGTAGCGTTTTCCTGCGCGGTGTGGAATATGGAGTACAACAAGGCACTGGCAAAACTTGTCAAAGCAAAGTACCCTCACTGCCATATTCACTTCGGCGGCCACAGTGTCAGCGAGGAAGGGGAGCTTTTGGAAAACGAGCCCTATATAGACTCTTTGATGTTTGGCGAAGGGGAGCAGCCCTTTGCGGCAATGCTGCGCGCTTTACCGGGCGACTTGAGTGGAGTGAAAAATATTGCTTACCGCGGCGCGGATGGTGAAACCGTGCAAACACCGCGGGAATATTATGATGATATTTCCGGGTATCCCTCGCCTTACCTGAGCGGGATTTTTGACTCCATTTTAGCCGAAAACCCGGGCACATCTTTCTTAAGTGTGCTCGAAACAAACCGCGGCTGCCCGTATTCTTGCGCGTATTGCGATTGGTGTGCCGGCAAAAAAATGCGCTTTTTTCCGATGGAAAGAGTCAAAGCTGATATTGACTGGCTCGCAGAACACAAAATTGAATACTGCTTTTGTGCCGACTCCAATTTCGGGATGTTCACGAGAGATGTGGAGATTGCCCGATATCTGATTGAGAGCAAAAAGAAGCGCGGCTACCCGCAGGTGTTTCGCCCCTGTTACGAAAAGAACAGCGCCGAAAGAGTGTTCCAAATCTGTGCGGCGCTCAATAGTGTGCAAATGGATAAAGGCGCCACACTTGCTTACCAAACACTCAGTGCCGAAGCGCTCAAAAATATCGGCAGGCAAAATTTGACCATGGAGCATTTTGCTTCGCTGATGCAGATGTATAACGGGGCAGGCATTCCGACCTATTCGGAATTAATCTTAGGGCTGCCGGGGGAGACAAAAGAGAGTTTTTGCCGCGGGCTTTGTAAATTGCTTGAGAGCGGGCAGCACAACAGTGTGAGTGTCTATTACTGTGAGATGCTGCCGAATTCGGAATTGGCAACAAAAAAGAATATTGAAAAGTTCGGCATTGAAGTGATGAAAGTGCCGTTTAACCATATTCATTCCGCGATTAAAAAAGAGGAAGAGGTGCAGGAATATTCCTACCTTGTGCGCTCGACTGCTACAATGAGCCGCGAGGATTGGGTGTACAGCAATCTGTTTTCGGTGTGCCTGCAGTGCTTTCATTCGCTGGGCATTTTGCGCTACTTTGCCATCTATCTGAATAAAGAAAAACAGGTAAGTTATTTTGATTTTTATGAGAGCCTGCTGCATTTTATTTTGAATGGAAGCGGCAAAATTCACGCTTTGTTTGAAGTGTTTCGCAGAAAATACGAAAACTCCTTTGCGGGAGACTGGAACTACCACAACGAAGCTTTCGGTAATATTACCTGGTTTTTTGAAGAAGGGCTGTTTTTGGAAATCGTGACAGATTTAGAAGGCGCCTATGCGCAACTGCTGCCGTTTTTAGAGCAGTTCGAGATAGAGAAAGCTTTATTCGCGCAACTGCTGTGTTTCCAAAAAGCGATGCTCAGAAAACCCGATGAAGCGGCGCGCGATATGCCGTTTGATTATGATTTTTATTCGTTTTTTACAACTTGTATTCAAATGAACGCAGGCAGCTTGCACCGCGAAAATACTTTGTTGCGCATTACACCGGCGCAGGCGTATGGCTCTATTGCCACCTTCGCCAAAGAGGTGGTTTGGTTCGGCAGGCGCAGGGGAATGACTGTGTATCAAGATGCGGAAATAGAATGTAGAAAGTAGAATGTAATTATAATTCGGAGTTCGGAGTGCGGAATTCGGAATTAAAGGGCGACACATTCGCACTTGTTCCGCTACGCTCTAAGGATTCCTCGACTGCGCTCGGAATGACACCCTGTTTGTCATCTCGACCGAAGTGGAGAGATCTTTACAATGCGAAGCATCGCTTCGCCACCACTCGCCAATACGCCATTTTGCCAATAGGCTTATAGGCTGATATGCATTCATCATTCAAAATTCAAAATTACTTTCAAGGAAAACTATGGTATTAATTGTCGGCTGCGGTATTTTGGGGCAGTATGTTTTAAAAGAAGTTTTGCAAAACACGGATGAGAAAGTGCTTTGTACTTACCACGCGGCAAAGCCTGCGCTGCGCTTTGAGGTTGGGGAGCGCGTGCGTTTTCGGCAGTGTGATGTCACAAACAGGGGCGACTTGCAGGCGCTAAGCACTCTATGCGGCGGCGAACGCTTAACAGTTTTTTACTGCGCTGCCTACCACAATATTGATGCAGTCTTTGAGCACCCGCGGCAGGCGCATCAGGTCAATGTGGAAGGGTTGGAACTCTTTTTTGAAACCATGCGCAATATCGATAGCCTCTACTTTGCCTCTACCGACTGCGTTTACGGCGAGAGCCAAGCCGGCAGCAAGCCGTTTTGTGAAACGGATGCCTGTGCACCAATCAATGAATACGGCAGGCAAAAACTGTCAGCCGAAAAGATAGTGCTTGCGCACGGTTACCGCGTATTTCGTTTTTCACTGCTTTACGGCGCGTCGCCGGATAAGAACCGCAAGTCTTTTTATGATAAAACAGTTGCGGCACTGCAAGCCGGCGAGCAAGTCGAGATGATTGACGGTTTGTCTCGTTGCGCTATTGCCTACGCCGAAGCGGCAAAGTGCATTACGCGCCTTGCCTTGTCAGGAGAATCCTTGCCGCCGATACTCAACATTTGCGGCGAGAGCCTGATGACAAAATATGAACTCGGCTTGCTGATTGCGCGGCAATGCGGCGCAAGCGCTGAGCAGGTTGAAAAAATCAGCAAAGAAGAAGGCAAGAAGTTCTTTAAAGATAAACGCGCAGACTGCATTGATTTGTCGAGGTCTGTGACCTTGCAAATTCTAATGCAGAAAGGGTAACATGATTACAGTAAAAACACCATTCAGAATTTCATTTTTCGGCGGCGGAACCGATTATTATGACTATTTTTCGCAGTATGGCGGGGCAGTGCTGTCTACGACAATGGATAAGTACTGCTATGTCACTTTGCGTGATTTGCCACCGCTGTTTGATTACCAAAATCAGTTTACCTATTCCAAAATTGAGCGTTTTAATGTACCCGATGAGGTTTCGCACCCACTGGTGCGGAATGCGTTAAAATTTTTGTCGTATGACCACATTCAAATCAGTTACGATGCCGACTTGCCGGCGTGTTCCGGTCTCGGTACCAGTTCTGCTTTTGCGGTTGCGCTGTTGCAGGGGCTTCACGCCATGCGCGGGGAGTACCCGGATAAAGAATCCCTTGCCAAAGAAGCAGTGCATTTGGAGCGCGAGCTGTGTGCGGAAGCGGGCGGTGTGCAGGACCAATACGCAACTGCATTCGGCGGTTTCAACCGTTTCTCATTTACGGCAGAGGGTGTCACTGTACAGCCCGTAAATATCAGCGCATTAACAAAAGCGCAACTTGAAAAGAACTTGATGCTGGTATTTACCGGTTTTACCCGCTATTCCGATGCTATTGCTGCCGAAAACCAATTGAACATTGCGCGCAATGTGGCAACACTGCACAAAATGGCGGCGTTGGTTGACGAGGGGGAGAAACTCTTGCAACAAGGGAACCTTGATGACTTCGGGCGCCTGCTTGGAGAAACATGGCATATGAAGCAAACGCTAGCCGCTAACACAAGCAATGAAACAGTCAATGAAATATATCGGTCAGCGCTGGCTAACGGCGCTTTGGGCGGCAAACTCTTGGGTGCCGGCGGCGGAGGGTATTTGCTGCTGTATGTGCCAAAACAGGCGCAGGCAGGCTTGCGCAATGCCTTAGAGCCGTTTCAGTTTGCGCCGTTTGCTTTTGAAAACGGCGGCACACAGATTATGGAAAACACACAGTCATGACGACTATTTGTATGAGTTTAGTGAACAAAGGTGGTGAAAAGCGAAAGTGAATAAAGCATTGAAAAAAGAAAGAGGATGGAAGCAGCACCGGTATTTTCTGCTGTTTTTCGGCTATTTGCTTATTTACCACATTGTTATTGTCAATCATTTGCAGTTGTGGAAACTGAATACGGTGACCTATTCCGGCTTTTGTGTTGATTATAGTTTCGGCTTTGCTTCAAAATTGTTACCGGGTGCGGTATTTCACCTCTTGTTTGGCAAAAATGCTACGCAAACAACGGCTACCATCTACAGTACTGTTTTGATAGTATTGTTTTTTGCCGGGCTATCGCTGTGGCTGGAAAAATTTATGCTGCGCATGCCCGAAAAACACCGCAAAAAAGCGCTGTTTTTACTGCTGTTTTTCCTTTCCGGGGCGTATACCTTTGCCATTTACACCAAGTGGGTCGGGATGAATGATACCGCCTGGCTGTTTATTGCGCTACTGTATTTTGTGTGTTTGGAAAACAAGTATTTGCGCTTTTTTATCCCGCTTTTATTCGTACTTTCGCTGTTTATTCATTTTTCGGCGCTGGTGTTTGTGCTGCCGATGTTTTCACTCTTGCTTTTATACCGCGCAAGTGTAATGGAAAGCAAGGCTGAAAAAAGGGCAACCTTCATCATCTTCGGCGTGTGCATGCTTTGCACGGCGGCAACCTTTGCCTTGTTGATGCTCAATGAATCGCATATGATTCTGCCGATGGAGGAATTCCACCAAAAACTGGATGAACGCGGCATGTATGACTACACTTATATTGATTACTCTTTCTTCCACATCTGGCATGGAAAACAATTTGTGCCCGATGAGGTGATTGCGATGCAGCCCTCACTGATGAAGTTTGCGAAACTGTTTTATTACCAGGTGAAACTGGTGTATGATTTATTCTTCGAAAGCCCTGTTAATGGGGCGGTGATGACAGTGGGTGGCACACTCATTCTTTTGCCGGCTGTGGTTTTCTTCGAGCGCTTCCACCTGCGCCGCTTGCGCGGGCAACAAAATGCCTTGGAGCGCTTTTGCACTTTTTTGATGATGGTGCAGTTCCCGTTTATCTATATTTTGGGAATTGTTTTTGCCATTTCCGTGGATATGACACGCTATTTATCTCACGGGTTTGTGGTTATGTTCGCTTGTGTGCTCTGTGTGCTGTATCACGAAGAAAAGGCGCAGGATGCGCTTTTTGAACAAGCGGCTGATTGCAATTCTTTAGCAATGAAGATTTACTTTTTGGCATACGCCACTGTAACATTTATGCCTTCGATTTAATGGGGAAACAACTATGGCTATAAAAAATGACAGAAAACATTTACTTATTATTATCGCGGCACTTGTTTTACTCTTTGCCACGCGGTGGATGTATTGCCAACTGACATCTAAGGTTGTTGGCATGAGCGACACCATCCTTTTTGCGGCGCAGAGCGCCTTCTTTGTGCTGTTTTATGCGATGAGTGTGATGCGCGCATCCAAAATCGCGCTTTTTGGTTGCGCCTGTGCCGGGGCAGTTTTATTGGCGGTGTTGCAGGGCATTATGGGCGGTGCGTTTTCCGCTTTGGCGGTGCTTGCGTTTTTGCCTGCGCTTGTCTTTTTTGCAAATCAAATTCCCGCTCAAGCAAGCAGGGGTGTAGTCGATAAAATCACCACTGCGTTATTGTGCGCATTCCCGCTTGTAATGGCGGTCTTATTTGTCGTTTCAATCGCAGTAAATGGTTGGAACATCAGTGCAAAACTCTTGTATTACCCGGTTGCACTCATTGCAATTGCCGGGCTTTACAGAGCCGCTTTTGCGGCAAAGCAGCCTAACTCGCGCAAGGCTTTTGCCAAAAATACCGGCGATGCTCCCGCAGCGAAAATCGTGGTGATTGCTACTTTCTTTACTGTCATTTTAGGCGGATTGTTTTTGGTTAATGAAGGACAGGTGCTGTTGACACACAGTGTGTTGGTCATTTGGGTTGTCAACCTCTTTGTGCTGTATGAACGCAAACACAGCAGGGTAAGCGCCTTTAGTGAAAATATAAAAATTAAAATCCAAAACTTAAAATAAAGTAGAATGTAGAAATTAGAATGCAGAATGAAACTTGTTTGATTTTAAAGCTCTCTGCGCTTCGGTCGAGATGACAAACAGGCTGTCGTTCCGAGCGTAGCCGAGGAATCTTTCATACCCGCCTGTTTAAGATCTTTCGACAAGCTCAAGATGACAAACAGGCTGTCGTTCAGAGCGAGCCGAGGAATCTTTCATACCCGCCTGTTTAAGATCTTTCGACAAGCTCAAGATGACAAACAGGCTGTCGTTCCGAGCGTAGCCGAGAAATCTTTCATACCCGCCTGTTTAAGATCTTTCGACAAGCTCAAGATGACAAACAGGCTGCCATTCCGAGCGTAGTCGAGGAATCCTTAAAAACGCAAGGCTTTGCCTTGCCACCTTTAATTCCGCATTCCGCACTCCGCATTCCGCATTATTAAAGCGAGGTGATTGACTTGAGCAAAATCAAATCTTTTGTTGTAAAGCATAAGTTTTTCTTTATCATTTATGCTTTCCTGTTCTTATATCATTTTTTAGTAGTCAATCACGCGCAGTGGTTTGCAGTCGATGAAATGAACTACTCCTTTTATTGTGTGGATTATTCGTTGGGATTTCACAGCGAAATGCTGCCGGGCGCCCTGTATCACCTGATAGTGGGGATTTACACCAAAGAGGCAGTTGGTGCTTACTTAACAGTGGTATATGCCGTATTCTTTTTAATGGTGGCATATTTAATGGATAAGTTTTTAATCAAATTTTGGGACCATAGAAAAGCATCTTTAACCCTTGTTGCGTTCTTTTTGGTTGCGCCGTTTGCGTTTAATGTATTTATAGTGCAATTTGGTATGTTTGATTTTAACTGGGTATTCTTTTTTGTGCTGGCGCTGGTGTGTTTGCAAAACCGATATTTAAAATTCGCTGTGCCGCTGCTTGCTGCGCTGATGGCAATGGTGCATTACGGTGCCGCTATAAGTCATTTCCCGATTTTGTTAATAATCATTCTTATCTATATTTTGAAAGCCGATAGCAAAAAAGAGAAAACTGCACTGATTATCATTTTGGTGCTCACTGTGCTGGCAGGAGCGGGTATGTGCTTATACTTCTTGCTCAATGACAGCAAGAATCTTGTGTATTCTTATGAAGATTTTAAAGCCTTTTTAAAGCAGAGAAATGCAATTTCCGTGTATTTTGACTATTCATTTTATAAGAAGTCACCGAGTGAGCTGCAGGTGTATTACGACAAAATGTCTCAAACAATCGAAGAGGGTCAAAAATCATCTGTATTTGCTACCATCAAGCAGCAAATCGGCTCGGCGCTGACTACTATCAGCATCAAGGATATGCTCATTGTCAATGCGGTCGGGTTTGTTTTTGAAGGCTTTTTATTGGCGATTTTAGTATCTTACTTTAAACAGAAAAAAGAAATCATAAAGCGCTTAATTGTGATCGCCATGTTTGGTTTTTCTATTGTCATCCCGCTTATTGGTGTGTTTTTTTCAACAGATTATTCAAGATGGATGTCGCACGCTTTCATGCTGTTATTTACAGTGGTACTGTATCTGCTCTATTTTGATTTTGCGGGCGGGATGCGAAAAATCGCTGCCTTCTTTTCGAGAGTCGGTTACACCTTTGTCTATTTGGTGCTTTTGCTCTGCTTTGGCACGGCAATCAGCCCTTACACATTTTTCCCGGAAGATGTTTTATCGTGAGAGGAGGGGCAATTATATTGAATCGTAAAAAGTCATTTTTGTTATTATTTTTAATTCCGCTCTTTGCCTTTTCGCTCTATGTGTCATCCTTGTTTTTCAAGACTGCTTTTGTATGGTGGGATATCGTGCTTTTTGCCGCTTTCATCCTCTCGGTGATTGCGCTCTTAGCTTTAAGCAAAAAAGCGCTTTGCTATCTTGCAGCCGCTCTGGTGCAGGCTGTGCCTGCAGTGTGCGCTTTAGCAGGGCTTATGCATAGCGATTTAGCGTTACAGCACTATGCTGCTTATGCGTGTTTGTGTCTGCCCCCATTGGTGCTCATTGCCGCGGCAGTGAATGCACAAAACGCCGGCACAGCCCCTACCGCTAAAAAAGGCAGGAAGTCTAAAAGCGGTATGAGCAATTCGTTTGTCACGGTTTTCTTCTTTCTTTTGCAGATAAACCTGATTGCATCGATTGTGGTCAGCGCCGTCGCGATTTTTCAACAACTGAAAACGCCGGAGCAACAAATTGACTATATCAGCCTTTGCTTTTCGGCGGTGATTTTTGTTTTCACAGGTATTACGCTTTACCTGCTTAAAAAGAAAAAGGCACAAAAAAACACCCTTATATTAATGGGTGTGCTGTGCTGTTTGACACTGCTTGAACAAATTGCATACCTTGCGTGGTTTGCGGCAGTGGGGTTGACTTTTGTGCAAGCGATTTTCCCGCTGTGTACGGTCGCGGTGCTGCTGCTTGAGGAACTGCCGCAACGAAGCGAAAAATAAACTGTGCGGTAAAAAGATATTTCTTCCCAATTTCCAAATTTGTCATCCCAATTTCCAAATTTGTCATCCCGATTTCCAAATTTGTCATCCCGATTCCCAAATTTGTCATCCCGAGCGTAGTCGAGGGATCTTAACACAAGGACAGTTTTAATGAATTACTATATTTACATATTAACTAATTGGAATAACAAAGTAATGTATATAGGTGTTACAAATGATTTAGAAAGAAGAATTTATGAACACAAGCATAAATTGATAGATGGCTTTACGAAAAAATATAATGTTTCTAAACTGGTTTATTTTGAAACCACTACAGATGCTTATGCGGCGATTTCCAGAGAAAAGCAATTAAAGAATTGGTCAAGAGAAAAGAAAAATTGGCTGGTAGAACAGAAAAATCCGAATTGGAATGAGATAGAATTGTAAGGATTCCTCGGCTACGCTCGGAATGACAGCCTGTTTGTCATCTTGAGCTTGCCGAAAGATCTTAAACAGGTAAGAATAGAAAGATTCCTCGACTACGCTCGGAATGACAGAATAAAGTGCTTGGAATGACAGTATCAATTCGGAATTCGGAGTGCGGAATTCGGAATTAGTGGGCGGGACACCCGCACCCGATCCGCTACGCTCTAAGGATTCCTTGGCTACGCTCGGAATGACAGCCTGTTTGTCATCTTGAGCTTGCCGAAAGATCTTAAACAGGTAAGAATAGAAAGATTCCTCGGCTACGCTCGGAATGACAGAATAAAGCGCTCGGAATGACAGAATAAAGTGCTTGGAATGACAGAATAAAGTGCTCGGAATGACAGAATAAAGAACTTGGAATGACAGATTTAATGTCATCTCGACTTTCCATTTTGTCATCCCGATTTCCAAATTTGTCTTCTCGACCGAAGCGGAGAGATCTTTACAATGCAACACAAAGTGTTGCCACAATAATTCTACATTTTTACATTCTAATTTCTACATTAAAATGCAAGGCTCTGCCTTGCCACCATAATTCAACATTCAACATTCAAAAATATATTAAGGTAACCACTATGGAACAAATCACCCGAAAAAAACGCATCACTATTTCCGTGCCGGTCTACAACGAGCAGGAGTGCCTGCAGCAGTTGTACGAGCGCACGGTGAAGGTGATGAACGCGATGCCGGATTATGAAACGGAACTTGTCTTTTTTGATGACGGTTCTACCGATGCCTCGCGGGAAATCATCGAAACACTGTGCGCGAAAGATGCGCGCTGTAAAGCCGTTTTCTTAAAGCGCAATTACGGCTACAATAAAGCAATCTTCTATGCCGTAGAGCAGGCGAAAGGGGACTGCGTGGTACTGCTGCATGCGGATTTGCAGAACCCGCCGGAGTTAATCCCGGATTTTGTCGGCGCTTGGGAGCAGGGGCACGATGTGGTTTTTGGGGTAAAGAGCAAAAGCCGCGAGAATAAACTGATGTATGGTGTGCGCACGCTCTTTTACCTGGTGATGAATGCCGTGTTTGGGATGAAGCTCATACCGCATGCGACAGATTTTGAACTAATCGATAAGCGCTTGAAAGCAGCGCTTTTCGCCAACGAACAAAACGAACCGTTTTTGCGCGACATTCTCAACCGCAATGTCAAAAACAGAAAACTGCTTCATTACACGCAAGACAGGCGCACTGCCGGTCAGTCGAATTTTACCATTAAAAAGTATTTTGAATTGGCTCTTAGCTGGATTGCGGCTTCGCCGCCGGTGCTGCCGCGCCGCATGTTTTGGACAGGGACTGTGATGGGTGTTGCAGGGCTGATTGAATGCTTTGCGGGCTTTTTGCCGCGCCTGTCGCAGTGCGGCTATGAGGCGCTTTCCACCGCGTTGCTCGCGCGCTTGGGTTGGCTCATACTCTCGGCGATGTTGTGCTGCGGTGCAGTGCTTACAGAGAGTGCACTCAAAGCCGCTAACAAAGGCGGCGGTGTACAAATCGAAGAAGAAAAAAGGATTCACTATTAAGATGAAACATAAAAAACAACAACCGAATAGGCAATGGCTGCGGTATGGGGTGTTTTTCTTCGCCTTTGTAGTGCTCTACAATTTTATTGTGATTAATCACTTTAAACTGTGGCAGGCAGATAATATTACCTACACCTACCATTTGGTGGATTTCAGTTTCGGCTTTGCCACCAAATTCTTGCCGGGCGCGATATACCACCTGTTTTTTAAAGAGGTCTTAGTCGGTCAACTCAATGTCTACCTGACAGTGCTGACCTTGCTGCTGTTTGCCTTTGTTGCGTTTATGCTGGCAAAGATAGTGTGCGCGCAAACCGATGCAGCAGGCAGAAAAGTGATGTTGGTGCTCTCGCTCTTTTTCCTCTCGGGGCCCTGCACGTTTTCGGTCTTTACGTATGAACTCGGTATGCTCGATGAATACTGGCTGTTTTTTGCTGCGCTGTTTTTAGTGTTTCTTGCGAATAAATACTTAAAATATTTAATTCCGTTTCTATTTGTCGCTTCACTGCTGGTGCACTTTTCGAGTGTGCTCAGTTACATTGTGTTTTTTGCCATTTTACTGCTCTATCACATTGCCACTGCGGCAACCAAAAAAGAGCGCATCGGGCTGTGGGCAGTTTTTGTACTTAGCCTCACCGTGGCGGCAGTGCTGGGCATTTACCTGATTACCAAAGAGCAGAGCACTTTGAAGTATTCCATGGAAGAATTTAACCGCCAATTAGATGCGCGCAACCGCTCTTTTGATGATACTTATTATATTTATTACGATTACTCGCTCTATAAGCACTACGAAGAAGGCGTGCTTTCTTATGCGCAGGTGCGCAGCGAGCCGCTGCTAACTACCGGCGGTTTTTTTGCGCAAATGGTCAATTCCGTTTATTGGCAATTAAAAAACATTTCACAGTTTTATGCGCAAATCCCGGGTGTCAGGCTGCAGCTTTTGTTATTGGTACTCTTGTCGGTGCCGCTTTATGTGTTGTTCACAAAATATTGGGTAATGAAAATAAAGGCTGGCAGTGCTTTGCAAAAATTCACTTACTTTTTATGCATTGTGCAGTTTCCGTTTACCGCGATTATCGGCACGCTCTTTTCGCCGGATGTGCCGCGCTGGATGACCCACGCGCTGCTCATTCAGTTTACACTGTTTTTATATATTCTCTACCGTGAGAAGGATGGCGATAAGATAAAAGCGCTCCTGCCGCAGTTTGTCGGCAGCAGGGAAGTGCTCATATATTACCTGATTTATGCGATAACTTTCTTTGACCCGTACACATAAGTTTACTTACGTTCACAATGAAATCTGCTGCGCAGATGAAATCACTTCGTGATGAAATTCCCTTCGGGAATGAAATATCGGCTACGCCAATATGGTGGGCGGGACACCCGCACCCGATCCGCTACGCTCTAAGGATTCCTCGGCTACGCTCGGAATGACAGCCTGTTTGTCATCTTGAGCTTGCCGAAAGATCTTAAACAGGTAAGAATAGAAAGATTCCTCGGCTACGCTCGGAATGACAAGGGAAAAAGCACTTGGAATGACAGTATCAATTCGGAATGCGGAGTGCGGAATTCGGAATTAGTGGGCGGGACACCCGCACCCGATCCGCTACGCTCTAAGGATTCCTCTGCTACGCTTGGAATGACAGCCTGTTTGTCATCTTGAGCTTGCCGAAAGATCTTAAACAGGTAAGAATAGAAAGATTCCTCGGCTATGCTCGGAATGACAAGGGAAAAAGCACTCGGAATGATAGTATCAATTCGGAATGCGGAGTGCGAAATTCGGAATTAGTGGGCGGGACACCCGCACCCGATCCGCTACGCTCTAAGGATTCCTCGGCTACGCTCGGAATGACAGCCTGTTTGTCACCTCGAGCAACGTCGCGAGGTCTTTACAATGCAACACAAAGTGTTGCCACCACAATTCTACATTCTACATTCTAATTTCTACATTTAAATGCAAGGCTGCGCCTTGCCACCAAGCTTTTGCCCGGCACAAACATCACGCGGTGCGCAGCGCTGTATAGACAGGAGTTTTTATGAAAAACGAACCGCAAATCGGTAAAAAGAAAACCGCCATCCTTTTAGGGTGCTATTTCCTTGCGCTCATTTTCCTCTATTCTTTTGTTAAACAGCAAGGGTATGTCAAGAGTTTCGAGGTTACGCAGTTAAGGTACTTTGTGTTCCCGTTTTGTGCGCTGACAAGTGCCCTCTTATTATTGGTAATAAATAATATAAAAATAAGTTTTCTTTTCCTTTTAGTACTGCAGGCGGTCGGCACGCTGTTTGAGCGCGCGCAGTTCTTTGTTGTGCTGCCGCTGCTGTGCTGCCTGTGGCTGCTCAAGTGGGCAGGTCAGGCGCAGTTAAAGGAAAAAGCGGCTGTTGCCGGCATCCAACTCTTTGCCGCCGTTTTCGGCGTGATGGCAAATGTAAGCGGGGATACACAATACGGATTGCTGCCGTTTTCGGCAGAGCAAGTGCCCTTTGCTGTGCTCGCGGCGCTGTGCCTGTTGCTCGCCGCGGTAGCGGTATTATTGCCGCAAAAAAGCGCTCCAAAAAAGAAGAAAAAACAGGCGGATTTTGAGAGTATGTTCCTATGGTTAGGCTTTGGCAATGCGCTTGTTTTGGCAAACACGGTTTGGCACTTTGTAAGCGGGGAGCAGGACACATTATTTCGCAGTTTTTCGGTGTGTTTTTGGTTCGTTTACACAGTGTGTTTCGGCTACTTTTATGTGCGCCAAAACCGCCAAAGTGCGCTTGTGAAAAAGATAGAAAAACTGCTGTAAGTATTTTTTAACAGGTACTAATTGTAGAAAAGCCTGCTGATTCAATCACAAAATATTGTGGTTTCATCAGCAGGCTTTTGTCTGCGACAAATAAGGATTTGTCGCGCTCTCCGAGCGCGCAAATCCTTATTTGAGTGTTCAGTGTTCAGTGTTTAGTGTTCAGTCGCAAGGCTACGCCTTGCATTTTATGAAACCGCCCTATCAAGGGCGGTGCGCGCAGAGCGCGCGGTGGGTGAAACTGAAAACTGAAAGCTGAAAACTGAAAACTGACAAATAAGGATTTGGGAGCCGCAAGGGCTCCACAAATCCTTATTTGTTTAATTAACAAAGTTAACTAAAAGACACGCGATATTTTGTGCGTTTTTTATATAGTTTTCACAAGTTAATAATAAAAAATTCTCACTTTCTGACAATTCCAAAATATGGCGTACTATTATATAATAATTGTGTATAGAAGTAGTTTAATGCAATAACTATGTCTAAATCGCGAAAGGGGGCTTTCTGCATATGAAGGCTAAATCATTCCTCAAGAGAGAGTTTTCACTGTTTTTGGTAGTGGTGCTTCTCTTCTCCTGTTGGGTGTTTGCGCAACCGACCGCAACCGTGGCAAGTGCCGGTGCAGGCACCTACAGCGGTACGGCGAAGATGCACACCACCAACAACGCCGACTCCAACGATAATGCCGGCTCAAGGGTCTATGTCGTCACCCGCAATAAAAACGGTGCCGATAATGACGAAAAAACCATTGAATTAACCGGCTATACCGACTCTTCAAACAGCGGTAATGATGTTACGAAGAGCTTCACTACCACTGCCGGCTATTTCCCGACTAAAATTTACTGCAAAGTTGACCTGGATGGCGGCGGCTGGCGTACTTGGAAAGGTACATTAACCTTGACTGTCGGCGGCGTTACCATTTGTACAACCAGCGAACTAGAATGCTCAGGCGCAGACCTGTGGGGTCACGAGGATGTTACATCCGGTACTACAAGTGTTGACTCCGGCTATTTCCCGAGCCCGCAGTATATGAACAGCCTCTCCGGCACCAATGTAACGGTACCGACCAGCGGCACGGTGACTTCTACGATTTCTAAGGGCACGATTTATGACCAGTACGGTGTGGAGTGGTACAACCAGTCCTCTACCACCTATGTGGTTTCCGGTACCGGTTATAGCGAGTCAAGCGGTAATATTGCAGTCAGTTCTTCCGCCATGGCGACAGCAAGCCCCTGGTATACGACAGCTACCATCGGTGTCAAATACGGTAGCACTGTATTGAAAGACAGCAAGGGCAGTTCGACTAACCGCACATGTACCATTACGGCGACCAACCCGAGTTATACCATTACCTGGAAATGGCATACAAATGGTAATGCTTCCTCTACATGGGGCGGCAGTACAACCTCGAGCGCTTACTATAATCAAACGCCGAGCGCACCGTCCGGCGCAACCAATGTTACGAAGTATTATGATTCCACGCAGCACCACTCGGGAGGTTCCTACAGCCCGACCCAGATAACGGCTGCCACGACATTCTATATGTCGTATTCGACCAATGCGAACCATAGTTACAACTACACCGATATATCGGGTAATGATTCACAACATAAAGGAACTTGTCAGGAGGCTACTTGCGGCTACTCCGCGAATTTCAACCACAACTACGGCAGCACAAGTTTCTCCTTTGCGGCAGACGGTAAGAGCGCCGATGTCAGCAGGCAGTGCCAAACCACCGGCTGTAAGCATGACCAAACAGGCAGAGTTTCGTTAGGCAGCGGTATTACAAGTGCTACTACAACGAATGAAACTTGTACCACTGTCGGTACGACTACATATACAGCGACATCACCCTTTAGCGGTGACAGTTCTACTGCCACAAAGGCTGTCAATGACCGCCCGGCGCTTGGTCACGATTGGAATGCGACCACATTCTCCTTTGCGAGTGACGGCAAGACCGCCACGGCAAACAGAGTTTGTAAAAGAAACAGTGCTCACACCGAATCGCAAGCGGCGGTAGTCACAAGTGCAGTGCAAACGGCTGCTACCTGTACATCGGTCGGTACGACCCGCTACACAGCGACCTCGCCCTTCAGCGGTGACAGTGCAACCGGTACAAAAGATGTCAATGACATCCCGGCACTCGGTCACAACACCACCGGGCAAGCATGGCAAACTTCAGCAACGCAGCACTGGAAAAATTGTAACAACGGCTGTAATGTCAAGCAGGATTTAGCCAACCACGATTGGAACGCTTGGCAAGACAATGGTGACGGCACCCACTCCAGAAGCTGTAAAGTCTGCGGCTACGTAGCGAGCGGTTCTCACAGCGGCTACACTTCCGAGACAACAGCACCTACTTGT
>JAFRJB010000071.1 GCA_017432485.1 Clostridia bacterium | reverse complement strand
CAGTTTATATCTGCCTGGTTTTTGTTAAGACAAGGCAAAATGGTGAAAGAATACTGTCGTATTGTGAGGCATTTTAACGCAGTATTAACACAAAACAGGCGATAGAAACCTGTTTGGGTTCGACTCCCGTCGGGCTTACCGAACCGGCGAAAGATAAAGAAAAAACAATAAAGAAACGGCGCGCATCCGAATGATGCGCGCCGTTTCTGTTTCTGTGCTTTTATAAAGAAAAATGAGAGAGCTTTTGTTTAACAGAGTTAATTAATAATGTTGAATAAAAAGTTCCTGAAAACAGGAACTGAACATTATAACGAAATAAACCCGGTTTTAGTCGTCAAACGGGTCGGGCATAGCAGAAGTCGGGTCATCTCGGCTGATGCCTAAAATCTGCTCAAATTGGAATTTTTCGATATCTGCAATGGGTTCTTCATATATCTTCTTCATTCCAATTCTCCTTTCAGTGGTATTAATTCATTAGTAGTGTAACATATGTTTGAGTTTTTGTCAACATATTTATATATTTATTTAATAGACCACTCAATTTCTTCTAAATTGTTGGATTTTAGAAAAATATTACCTTTTTTGAAGTGCCCGCAGCCGAAAAAACCGTGGTAGGCGGAAAGCGGGCTCGGGTGCACGCTCTCGAGCACCAAATGCTGAGGATTGGTGATGAGGCTCTTCTTCGAGCGGGCGTTGGCGCCCCAGAGCATGAAGACAATCGGCTCGGTGCGCGCGTTTAAAAGCTCAATGATTTTATCGGTCAATATTTCCCATCCCTTGCCCTTGTGGGAGTTGGGGGAGGCAGCTCTGACGGTGAGCACCGTGTTGAGCAGCAGCACACCCTGCTTTGCCCAGTCGGTCAATTCGCCGTGGGCGGGGATGGGGGTGCCGAGCTCGTCGTGAATTTCTTTAAAGATGTTTTTCAGGCTCGGCGGCGGCTCCACGCCCTGCTTGACCGAGAAGCACAGCCCGTGCGCCTGCCCGGGGCCGTGGTAAGGGTCTTGCCCCAAAATGACGACTTTGACATTTTCATAGGGCGTGTATTTGAGCGCATTGAAAATATCGTGCATCGGCGGGTAGACGGTGTACGAAGTATATTCCTGCTTTAAAAAGTTACGCAGTTCGAGATAATAGGGCTTTTCAAATTCTTCTTTTAAAAGAATATCCCAGCTGTTGCCGATGTGAACCATAGTTTTCTCCTTTGTATGAGCCGATTAGCCGTTAGCATATTGGCATATTGGCGAAAGGTGGCGAGGCAGAGCCTCGCATTTTAAATGTTCGCTGTGCGAACAGCGATATTTGCCTGCGGCAAGCGATATAGTATTACTGCGATATAGCTTCGCTGCGATATATTCGCTAAAGCGAATGCGAAAGGTGGCGAGCGTTGCTCGCATTTTAATACTAAATAAATGTAGAAATTAGAATGTAGAATGTAGAATTGTGGTGGCAACACTGCGTGTTGCATTGTAAAGATTTCTCCGCTTCGGTCGAAATGACATTTTCTGTCATTCCAAATACTGACTGTCATTCCGAGCGCCCTTTTTTCTGTCATTCCGAGCGCAGTCGAGGAATCTTTAGAGCGCAGCGGAACGGGTAAGGGTGCCCCTTCCACAACTTGTGCATAGCACAAACATCACTTCGGCAAAGCCGAAACATCACTGCCACGCAACATCACTTGCGCTTTGCGCAAACATCACTCAGCGCATCGCGCTGCTGTCGCCCTTCATATTGGCAAAGCCAATATATCATACCGCCTGCGGTATATCATATTTTGCCGTGCAAAATATATCATTCGCCGCAGGCGAATATCATTGTGATATAACGTGTGCAGAGCGCACATTATATCACATTTGTCGGTGTGCCGTTTAAATAGTTTTTAAAGTTATAGAGCGTAATATCAAACAGGCGCCCCTTGGCTTCATCCGAAGCCCAGCCGATGTGCGGGGTGAAGGTGATGTTTTTGGCGCCGATGAGCGGGCAGTCCGCCTGCATGGGCTCCGTGGCGAGCACATCGACCGCCGCCGCGGCAATGGTACCGCTGTCGAGCGCGGCGCGCAGGTCTTCTTCATTGACCACCGGACCGCGCGAGGTATTGATAAAGAAGGCACTCGGTTTGCACTGCTTAAAAGCGCCGGCATCAAAAATGCCGCGGGTGCTGTCGGTCAGCGGGCAGTGCACGCTGAGAATATCCGACTGCGCGAGCAGGGTGGGGAAGTTGACAAACTCCACACCGGGAAAGTCCTTTTTGGTGCGGGTGCACACGAGCACCTTCATCCCGAAGGCGAGGGCGATTTTGGCGACCGCCTGCCCGATATTGCCGAAGCCGAAAATGCCGAGCGTTTTTTCGCTGATGATATGGGTGTGGAAGGCAAGCGGCGAAAAGGTCGGCGCTTTCACCCAGCCGCCGGCTTTGACAAAGGCATCAAACGCGGCGGTTTTGGAGTATTTGTTTAAAATAAAGGCGAAAACCTGTTGCGCGACATTGTCGGTCGAGTAAATGCCGGCGTAGCTGACGGTGATGCCGTGGCGGTGGCAGTAGTCGATATCGATATTATCGTAGCCGGTCGCAAGCTCGCCGATGTATTTGAGTTTCTTTGCCGCCTGCAGTTTTTCGGCGGTCAGTTTGGCTTTATTGCAAAAGATGACATCGGCATCGGCAATGAGCGCTTCTATATCGTTGGCCTTGACCACGGGGTATTCATGCAGCTCACCGAACTCGGCAAAGGGTGCTAAGGAAGCACCCGCATCTGTTAATGTCATGGCATCTAAGAAAACAATTTTCATTATAGAAATAACTCCTTTGTTGAGAGAAAATGAGTGAATAGATTAACAGATGCGTGCATCTGCAGGGCGCAAGAGACGATTGGAATATGGCTGTTTGTGCCCTTGTGTCATCGCGTCTGAGAATACTATTTTCATAATCTTACTCCTAATTGTGAAAGAATGCGGAATGCGGAATTAGTGGGCGAGGCACTCGCGCTCGTTCCGCTTCGCTTTATATTATGGTGAGTTCGGTTTACCGAACTCGCAAGATGTTTTTCATTTTTCTTACTTTTCTCTCGTTTTATGCCGGTTCGGTTTACCGAACTCGCAAGATGTTTTTCATTTTTCTTACTTTTCTTTCGTTTTATGCCGGTTCGGTTTACCGAACTCGCAAGATGTTTTTCACTTTTCTTACTTTTCTTTCGTTTTATGCCGGTTCGGTTTACCGAACTCGCAAGATGTTTTTCACTTTTCTTACTTTTTTCTCGTTTTATGCCGGTTCGGTTTACCGAACTCGCAAGATGTTTTTCATTTTTCTTACTTTT
>JAFRJB010000070.1 GCA_017432485.1 Clostridia bacterium | reverse complement strand
TCTTTTTTCATTACTTACCTCCGATTTTTGTATTGGTCTTGACTGGCAGGTCTTTTCCATTATACATCTTTCGGAGGTTTTGTTCACCGGTTAACCTCTTTTGAACCACGCGACTATCGCGTGGTTTTCGTTATACAAAAAGCAACAGATGCAAGGAGCATCTGTTGCCTCTTTATATATAATAATTATTAATACAATATTAACTGGCTTTTACTGTTTCTTTTTGCGCTTCTTATCGTCCCCGAAAATGTCGCGATTTCTCTTGCGCACATTGTCGGAAACCGATGTCAGAATCACCACTGCCACAAAACCGCACACTGCCGCGGTAACGGCGGCGGGAATCTGGTTAGAAATAAAGAGCATCACTGCCGAAACGACAGCACCCACCATCACAAGCAGCGCCGCCACCATAAGAGCAATGACTATTTTTTTTACATCTGCCCTTTTTTTGATGGGTTGCACTTCATCACCCTTACCTAAACAATGCGGGCAAAAGCGAAAATCCGCCACTACGGTCGGCTCCACATCATCTGCATAGGTATTTTTACATTTATCACATTTCCAACTCATTGCTCTTCTCCTGTCTGTTCATCCAATTCTGCGAGTGCCGGCGCATATTTTTGGCGCAACGTTTCGTAAACACCTTCTAAAATGCGCCTGTCGCTGACGGGGATAAAAGAATCGTAATCTTGACTGACATTGTCATACTGCATGATAATCACTTCGTCATCATCATTTTCCAGCGGCATAAACAGCGCATATTCTTTTCCCTCAAATGAGACGGAATCAATATATTCAATTTCGGTTTCATTGCCCAAATCATCGCTTAAGACAATGACTTTATTGACATCGTAATCCATAGTTACCTCAATCGTCTTTAAAAGTACACTTATTTTACCACATCCGCCGCTAAGCTTTCAAGGGATTTGTAGGAAATAAAGATGCTTTTTTCCCCTTTTTGTGTAACAATTCCCTGCGCGCACAACAGCAAAGGCGAGTCCTCATCCATAATGTCATTGGCATACCACACCTTGCTTTGTGTTTTTTCGGTATTGCTGATGACAATTTTCTGCACCTTATAATCTTTGCCTTCTTTATTTTCCTCTTTACCGATATATACCGCTCTTTTTCCGAGCGCTACGCCGGCATACAACTTCTTAAACGCGGTCGGCAGCGGTGTTTCTTTGCCGCTTTGCAGGTGAATCAGCGCCCCGTCGCTGTGCTTGAGTGCGTAGTTTCCCGCTACGGTGCAGTCGCTTGCAATACTGCCTTGGTAAGAAGCGAGCTTTTTGCTCTCTTGCGCATTGCCGCTATAGAGCGCCCAATCGGCATCGCTTTGTTCAACATAAAAGAAGGCCTCCTCTTTTTGGGCGGCATACGCCCCGCAGACACCTTGCGCAACAACACTTGTGTTTCCACCTTCGGTGCACTGCAAATCATATAGCTGCGCTTCATCACTGTGATTATATTTTTTGCCGCTAAAAGTTAAGGCGCTTCCCTCTTGAGCGGTCAGCATTGCCGCCGTGGCGCAATCCCAATCGGTGCGCAACTTGCCGCTCGGCTCTGTCATGCGGTTGCCCTGGTTGAAAAGGTAGTTGACGCGCTCGCCATCACCACTGACGGCTAACAGCTCGCTGTACAGCCTCTTGTCGGCGCCCAAATCTTTTTGTGCCGGGTCGAGCAACAGCAGATACTCTTGCGCACTGTTAAATGCGGTGGGCATATCCAGCAGCAGTGCAAATACATCGTTATACACGCCCCCGTCACTGTGCCACAACCCGACGCCGAAGGTTTTACCTTCCAGCTCAATATAGTCGATGTCAAAATCCATTTGCGTATTGGCGACCACGGGGGACACCGAGAGAGTGCCCTGCGCTTTGAGCTGCGCCAGCTTCCCGCCCTGCGCATAATAATACTGCACCGGCGAGAGGGAATAAAACAGCCCGTCAATATGCGTACCGTAAAGTTTGACATCCAACTGTGTTGCCGCAGCACGGTACTCTTCATCAATAAAGGTATACGCTGCTGCAGGCACAGTGGTGCTCTGCTGCTCCTTTTTTTCTTTATTAATAAGCACCACTGCCGTTACCGCAATGGCAATGGCTACCACAGCGGCAAATACAATGGTAAAAACGGTTTTTTTGTTCATGTTTCTATAATTCCCTTTTCTTAGTACTCCTATTATAATGAGAAACGATGTATATTTCAACCCGATTTTTGGCAAAATATATGTGAAATGAAACGGAAGGTGAAGCGCATGCAAAATAACTACAGAAAATTCCTTGCCGCTGCTGCGGTTATCCTCATTATCGCGATTGCCGCCATCCCCGTGGTGGGCGCCAGAAAAACGGTACCGACACTCTCGCGCTACGGCTCGACAGGCACCGAGGTCAAGAACATTCAGACAGTCTTAAAACGGCTGGGCTACTACACCGGCGCGATTGACGGCATCTACGGCTCCGGCACCAAAAGCGCCGTTACCCGCTTTCAGCGCGACTGCGGCTTGACGCAAGACGGCATTTGCGGCCCTGTCACCCTGCTGTACCTGGGCTTGGGTGGCAGCGGCAGCAGCTCGGCGGGCGGCAAATATTCCTCGAGTGATGTGACCCTGCTTGCCAAAGTGATATCCGCGGAAGCCAGAGGGGAGCCATACGAAGGGCAGGTTGCCGTCGGCGCCGTGGTGCTCAACAGAGTAGCGCACCCCTCTTTCCCCAATTCGGTTTCCGGTGTGGTCTACCAATCGGGTGCGTTTTCCGCCGTGACGGACTCCAACTGGTCTGCCGCGGTGACCGACAGCGCCAAACGCGCCGCACAAGATGCGATTAACGGCTGGGACCCGAGCGGCGGTGCGCTTTACTACTATAACCCCGCCAAAACAAGCAACCAATGGATTCGCACGCGGCCGGTCGTGACGGTCATCGGCAACCATGTGTTTGCGAAATAGAAAAGGCGAACCGCCGCGAGCTGGACTACGGTTCGAATCCTGACGCAATTCACCGGAAAAAGAGACACCCTTGCGGATGTCTCTTTTTATGTCTGCTCACATTTTTAATCAGTTTGTTTTTGCATATTGGCTTTTGTGGTGTTGATAGAAGCAACCAGTATTCTGCGAATAGTGCCGCACTTGTCAGTTAAATTCTTTGCCTTTGCTTCATCGAGAATTTTTGATCTTGTAAATAACTCCAACCAATACTCTGTTTCGTAACATTCTTTCAAAGCGATTTGTAGTTTTGCTATGAAATCCGGTTTGCCATGAGCATAGTTCGCTTCACGAATGTTAGCGCCTATACTGGTTGCAGAACGTTCGATTTGATTGACAAGTGAATAATGCCCTTTTATTCCGTCTGTCATTTCTAATACTTCAACCGCAAAATCCATTGATAAATCTGCAAGTTTGTTTTCTTTCAATTCATACACCACCTCTTCCGGTTTTTATCATTATACCATTTATAATGAAATATTGCTACGCAATATGAAGTAATTCTAAAGAATTATGAAGTATTGTGGTTTTACCGCAATATGAAGTAAAATAAATCCCTCCGTCATATGCACAGCATACTTCATAGCGCAGCTACTTCATATTCCACAGGAATACTTCATAAATCCCACAAGGGATTTATTTCATTGAAAAAACCGTTCCTTGAGGAACGGTTTTTTCTGGTGGAGATTGCTGGATTCACGCTCCGCTTCGTTCGCTTGCCTCGCAAGCCTCCGCGTTTTGTATGTCCCTCCCGCCTCCGCCAAGGCGAACCGCCGGGAGATGGACTACGGTTCGAATCCTGACGCAATCCCATAAAAAGAGGACTTGCCAAAGCAAGTCCTCTTTTTATGGTGGAGATTGCTGGATTCGAACCAGTGACCTCCTGCGTGTGGAGCAGGCGCTCTAACCAGCTGAGCTAAACCTCCATATGCCTTAATTGGATTGTGTTTAGCATTATACCACGAATTATTGCAATTGGCAACACCTATTTTTGTTTTTTATTGTTTGCCGGTTGTTTATCTTTCATTGACAAACTAAAGGGTTCGGTTTTATAATAAATATAGCGCAATCCTATTGGAGCGCGTAAAAAACACTTGCGGCGTTGCTGCCGCGAAAGAAAAGGAGATGTCGGTTACAAGTTTACGGATGACAACACCTTGGTTCTGACCTACAGCGACGGCCGCACCGTTACTTTAACCCGCGCTTCCTAAGCATCGATTTACAGCAAAAAAGTCTTGCCCTTTGGGCAAGGCCTTTTTGCGGTTAGTTGTGGTTTTTGCAGTACTTACTACTGTTCTTCCGAATAGGTGGCATCACTGATGTCGATGTTGGTAACGGATTTGATGGTTGCATCCTTAAAGAGGGCTTCTTCATCGTAATCTTCCGTCTCCTCGAGTTTTTCCTCAACAGCCGCATCGCAGCCATAGATACCGTTGCTCATAAATACGACATTATTTTCAAAATCAATCCCGGAAGTTTTCCAGCCGGCATCGAGCATTTCCTGCCCTTTTTTGCCGACAAACTTATCCACATCTTCCTGCTTGGGCATATTAGCGGTTAAATTTTCCGCTTTTGTAATGGCAAGCGAGCCGACCAATTGATCGATTGCCGCCTTGCCCTCTTCGGTGCTGAAATCTTTATTGAAGAAATCATCGGGAATGTCGCCGGCATAATCGGCTCTGACGCGGTAGGTTGCCGCACCCAAATCAAAGACATAAAAGAAGATATCGTTTACCTGTGCCCATTGGTTATAGGTGGCTTCCTTGCAGTTGACGGCATCGCTGATGGTTTTAAAACCTTCCACCACACTGTCTCCCGCCGTGATGTCGGTGCTGTCTACCTCGACTTTTTGCGTGCCGCAAGCGCTCAAGAGGCAAATGAGCATTGCCGCTGCCAAAATCATACATAATGTTTTTTTCATGGGAGTTCTCCTTTTCAAAAGTAGTATAATATTATTATAAGTGACTGCCGCCTGCGTTGCAACTAAAATTTGTCAATGCGTGCATAAAACTTTAAGCGGTATCATTTGACGAAAGGCGCTGTAACTGATACAATAATAGTAACCCGGCAAAAAGAAAAACAGCACTTGCGTAACTGAAATCAAACTTTACAATACAAAAAGGAGAAAACGCTATGAAAAGAACCATTTCCCTGCTGTGCGTATGCCTGCTTGTGCTCTCATGCCTTGCACTGACAGGTTGTGACAGCAAATCCGCCGAAATCCCTGCCGACAGCCCGTATGTCGGCACCTGGACTGCGGTCAAAGCAGAAGTCAACGGTGTTGAAACAGATATGAAGGAGGCTTTAGACGGTGACAAATTCATTATCATCCTCAATCAAGACGGCACCGCCAGTGTCGAAAACACGGAAGAAACTTCCTCTTCATTCTGGAAAATCACGGATAACGGTGTAGAGTTAACCGGTGAAAGCGATATGGTTTTGCGCCCGGTCGGCAGCCAACTGCAAAGCACCGTTGTCGGTGTGACTTTCTTCTTTGATAAAACTGCTTAAATTCACAAAAACTTAAGATTCTGACAAAAAATCCTCTCACGGCAATACCGCGAGAGGATTTTATATTGTTTTTAATATTATTTAATACGATTTATTGCGCCGACTCTTCGCCAACGAGCTCTTTCATGCGCAGCTTAGCCTCTTCTTCGCAATAGAGCAAATCAATCAGGCGCAGGGTTTGTTCCCTCGAAATGTCACTGGCGACTGCCAGCGCTTTTTTGCAGTAGGTTTCCTCTCCGCCGTGAATAAGGCACAAGGCTAAGCGCACATAGAAGGCGGCTCTCAAATCGTCCTCATCCAGACCACCCATGGTATCATATTTTTTGGCAAGTTCCATGGCTGCCTCAAAGCCGGAAGAGTCCATTTCAAACATTTTTTGGTAAAAATCGTCATTACTGCTGCGCGAACGGCTTGCCGTGCCGGCACAAATTCTGTATTTCCCCTTAATTTCTCTTAAAAATACAAATTTGCCCGGATGCGCACCGTACCTTAGCCAGGTATGGCAATCCTCCGAAACAGAGGATTTCGGGAAAGGTTCCTCCACGGCAAGCGATGTTTTAACTGCCGTGCAGGAAGTTAAGTTGGTATACTTTTTCTTGGCGGCAATCGCTATCCAGGCGCACTCGCCTTCTACCACATCGACCTGATGCCCTTCAATGATTTCTCTGACAGTCGGGTTGATTTGGTCTAATGGCACAAGCTTGTCGTTTTCATCAATCACATCAAAGCTTGTGTAAACCACATTGACCGTTTCATCCGCCTCAAACGCTTCACGCACCAAGCGCAGCCTCTCGGGGTCGGACAAATCATCCGAATCGTTGTAAAGAATAAAGGGAACGCCTAATTCATTTGCCAGGCGAATGCCTTTATTTCTTGCTGTACCCGCGCCGTAGTTTTGGTGCGAATAAATAACATAGACTTTTTCTTTAAGGTCTTGCTTAATTAACTCAAGGGCATCATAAACCTTGTCATTATGGGAATAATCATCCACAATAATCAAAACCCAATTGCTATCTGTTTGCTGCTTAATAGAAGCAACAGATTCCATTAAATGGCGCAATTCCGTTTCATCCCCGCTCAGCTTTAGGGGCATTAGAAATGCAGCTGTATGATTGTTCATCTTGATATTCGCCTCTTTCTTTTAATAAGCAAACTACTCTTCTTCTAAAGTATTTTGAATAATAAAATGTTCACCGCAACGCTCACAGGTAAAATCGGTTGCCGGTTCACCGCTCTCGGTCGTAGTAGCGGTGCCCGCATCAAATGTATGCCCTAATGCCGGTGTTTCTTTTTCGCGGGTATCGGTATACGTTTTATCCTCCGCTTTTGCCGTTGCGGTATAGATGATTTTACCGGGAACCGTACACTTTGCCTCTTGCTCGGTGCTGATGACCTTGGCGTCTACCCGCGCAATCTCATTACCCTCGCTGTCCTTAAGCACCAAAACGGCTTTCGTAAAGTCATCGCTCCACTCCCAAGAAACAGAAGCAGCGGTATCTTTCCCCGCTTTATCGGCATCCTGCCCGACGGAATTACCGGGGTCATCCGTTTGCTGTGCGGCTTTCTTCGCCATCGCCGATTGGTAAGATACCGTAATTACCGCGGCACCGGCTAATGCAACCATAACCGTTTGAATGTTTTTGATACGCGACTTGGACTTGTTTTTTTGTTTGTTTGATTTTTCCTGCGATTCGTCAAGATGCTTATCGTCATCATCCTTTGTCAGGTCTTTTTGGTCGGGATAATGATGATATTCCTGCACATCGCGCGTTGCGTATTCTTCGGCTCTGGTGTAGCGCACTTTCTTATAATCGCGGTTATACGCATCACCGGAGTGATGTTGCCCGCTGTAACCGTGATTGGGAGGGCGCACACCGTATCCTCTAACTCTCATGGTATAGCCTCCAAACTAATTATGCTTCTTCTTCCTCATCGATACCGGTGTAACCGAGTTGTATGTCGTTACTGTCAAAAACGGTTTTTACCTCGTGGTAGAGAGCACGCTCGGTATCATAGCGGAACTCTTCTTTACAGCCGGCAATAAATAATAGCATTTGCACACCTTTTTTGGTGATTTCGCAAAGCCCGAGGTACATCGGTACGCCTGCCATAAATTCATATTTTTCCTTAATTTCTTCTGCATGGAAATGCTCTTTAATCACTGCCTCAACATGCTCCAAAGATTCTGTGGGAGCAATCGGGAATGTCAGCGCCGCGCAAGAGGTGCGGTCAGTCAGGTTCACGGTGGAACCGATAGCAGAGTTGCGCACGGTTAAAATATCGCCGCCGATATCCGCAATTTTGGTGGAACGAATGCCGACAGATACAACCGTACCGCGAAAACCGTCGAGCACAATGATATCGCCCACATCAAAGGTGCGCTCTGCGATGATAAATATACCTGCCACAATATCTTCAATAAGCGAAGTCATACCCAAGCCTAAAATCAAACTCAAAATGCCGAGGCTTGCAAGCAGCGCCGTGGTATCGACGCCGACTGCGTTGAGAATTAAGAAGATGAGTACGATGAACGCGGCATATTTTACAAAATTGCCGAACAGTTCAATAATGGCAACACCGGTTTTTTGGGTAATGCCCTTATTTTTTGCCATTCTGCCGATTAAGAAGCGCAGCACGAAACTAATGCTCAAGGTTAAAATAGCCAAACTGGCAATACGAATCCAATGATTCGGTTTCTCCACGCCGGAAAAGACATTCAAACTGGTGTAAAACACGCCTTTCGGGTCCATAAAATACTTACCGAACAGCAGTATGACATAATACGCTACGGAAATCAGTCCGCCAATCACACGCACAATGATGGGACCGACTTTTTTCTTTTGCGCCGCTTGCGCGCCGCCTTCGCTACTGCGCAGTTTTTCCATTTCTTTCTTGCCGATTTTGGCTTGATTGCTACTCATACTTTCATCCTCCTAAACTTACTTGATGTTAAACGGCAGTGTGATGGTATTCTCGACGCCGTCTACCCATTGTACTGTCATTGTATAGGTGCCTCTCGGTACCCCTTTAAACGCGATATCCTCCACGGATACATCGTTTAATTCAAATATCTTATCGCCGCTCTCTTTTTCCAGTTTCACGGATACCTTGCCGGTATAAGAGCCGAGCGAAAGCAGGCTGCTTACACTGAAATACGGCTGGTATGCCAGAGCCACGGTGGCAAAAGAGGTGGTGTAAATATAGATAAGTCCGTTTTCCGCATCCACACGGTAGGTGCCGGGTGCGCCGCTGTCGCTCTCGGTGAGCGCCGTCACATCGCCGCCGTCGCAAGTGAACACTTGCAGTTCGCGCTTATTTGTAAATGAACAGGGAATCACAATTTCCATCACGGTTTGCGTTGTGTTCATTTTGGTAGTGACGGAACCGACGGTTTTTTCTACCGACAGGTCATAAAACTCGATGTATTTATCTTTGGCAAAACTTGTGATGGCTTTTGAACCGTCCGTATCACTTTCGGCAATCGCCTGCACGGTCATTTTCACCGTAACATTGACATCATCGGGAACTTTCTCATTTTGTCGAATGAGATTTGCTTCCTGCTCCAACCCGCCGACCGCGATGCTCTTATCGGAAACAATATCCAAAACAGAGTCTGTATTCGGTGCCGGCAAGGTGATATCGGTAGTCACATTGCCTGTAACATCGGCAATGTTGGTTACGGTAATTCCGTTGACTTTTACCACAAGGTTATATACACCTTTGGCAACAGTGAAGTAGTATTCACCGTATTCATTGGATGTAATGGTATCAACCACCTCGTTGCCGCGCATCAAAAGCACTTCGGCGCCGCTCATGGGCGTTTTATCGTTATTAAGAATTTTGCCGTTAACGGTTAACCACGCTTGGTTTGCCAAGGTCACTTTAAAGCATTTTGGTGCAAGTGAATTGTGGTTTTTATCGGCGATGACTTTATACCAGATATAATAGTTGCCGATATCTTTGGCGGCGGGCAGTGACTTCTTAAACTGCGCACTCGCCGGAGCCGTTGTATCGTCAGCACCGATAGCGTAATACAGTGTGCCGCCTGTGGCGGAACCCGCAACAATAAGCGCTTGGGTTTCGCCGGAATAAACCAAATTGCTTTTGGCATGCGGTGCACTCTTGATAACGGCATCCACACGGGTGATTTTTTGGTAACCGTCCGTCACCTTAAAGATAACGGAAGCAAAGTTTTGATTGGTATTTTTAAACTGAGCGGAGGTCAGCCCCATTTTTGCCGTGCCGGCATCGGTTTGCACCGCATTGGCGCTGCCGGTGAAGGCAAAGTCTTTCTCTACATCATACAGCGCGGTATTGGCTGATGCATCATACCCGCTTACGATGTGGGCTTTGCCGTTATACGGGGCAGTGTTGGTGTGCCCGGTGATGGTCACGACCGCCGTAATCGGGTTGATGGTAACATAACCGTCCGTCACGTTAAAGGTGACGGTAGCAAAGTTCTCGTTGGTATTCTCAAACTGTGCCGCGTTCAATCCCATTTTGGTGGTGCCGGCTTCACGTCTCTCTGCCGCCGCGTTACCGCTGAAGATGAAATCCGCTTCGGTATAGAGCGCGGTGTCGACTGCAAAGTCATAGCCCGCTGCGCTGTAGGCGTTACCATCGTAATCCGCAGTCGTGTGATGCCCTTTAATGGTGACAACCGCATTTATCTGATTGACTTTCACGAAACCGTCGCTCACATCAAACACAACCGTGGCAAAGTTCTTATTGGTGTTTTTAAACTGTGATGCTGTCAGCCCCATATAAGTGGTGCCGGCATTGGTTCTGAGCGCCTCGGCTCTGCCGCTGAAAGTGAAGTCCGCTTCGGTATAGAGCGCATTGTCCGCCGCAAAGTCGTAACCGTCTGCACTGTGTGTCTCGCCGTCATAATCCACCGCGGTGTGATGACCGGTAATGGTGACCGTTACGTCAATCGGGTCAATTTTTACAAAACCGTCCGTTACATTAAAGGTAACCGTAGCAAAGTTCGGGTTCGTGTTGCTGAACTGTGCCGCCGTAAGCCCCATGTCTGTTTTGCCGGCGTCGGTTCTCTCTGCCGCAGCATTACCGCTGAAAGTGAAGTCGGCTTCGGTGTAAAGCGTGCTGTCTGCCGCAAAGTCGTAGCCTTCCGCACTGTGCGCCTTAGCGTCATAATTCGCTGTTACACTGTGACCGGTAATGGTGACAGTAACATTTAGCGGATTGATTTTCACAAAGCCGTCCGTCACGTTGAAAGTAACGGTGCCAAAATTTGCATTGGTGTTTTCAAACTGCTCTGCCGCAAGCCCCATTTTTGCAGTGCCGGCATCGGTTCTCTCTGCCGCCGCGCTGCCGCTGAAGGTGAAGTCCGCTTCGGTGTAAAGCGTGCTGTCTGCCGCAAAGTCGTAGCCTTCCGCACTGTGCGCCTTAGCGTCATAATTCGCTGTTACATTGTGACCGGTAATGGTGACGGTAACATTAATCGGGTTGATTTTCACAAAGCCGTCGCTCACATTGAAAGTAACGGTAGCAAAGTTCTCGTTGGTGTTTACAAACTGTGATGCCGCAAGCTCCATATTCGTGGTGCCGGCATCGGTTCTCACCGCTTCGGCTCTGCCGGAGAAGGTGAAGTCTGCCGCCGTGTAAAGCGTGGTATCGGCTGCAAAATCAAAGCCGTCCGCACTGTGCGCCTTACCGTCATAATTCACGGTGGTGTTATGACCGGTAATGGTGACAGTCGCGTTAATTTGATTGATGGTAACAACCGCACTGCCCTCCACCGGGGTGTGCTTATCCATGGTTACTTTATAATAAACATTATAAGTACCCGCATCGGTATAACTCGGGTTTTCGGTGAGCGAATAGTCGCCCGCTTTGGTGCCGTATTGCACGGTTGCACCGGTGGGTACGCTCACGGCAATGCCATGCGCCGCACCGTCATAATCACCCGTATAGCCGCTTGCGCTGACATCGGGTACCGGCGTATATTCGAGCGCCGCTTCCCCGTCTTTTAGGATAACGGTATAATCCGCATTGTCGCTTGTGAAGTATTTCGTCGGGTCGGCTTCGCCCATGTGCGTATTGTAAGCGGAAGTAAGGGTAAAGGGAGCGGCTCCGTTGGTTCCCGCACCGATGGAAGCATCCGCAGCAAGCGCACCGTCAAGAATCACCTTCCCGGGAACCTCTTTGCGCACAAAGACATTGTTTTGTGTCGTGCCGCTTGCTCCCTCATAATTGTTGATAACCCGTACGGCGCCTTGAAGGTGATACTCTGTGCCGTTGGGCACATGAACGCCGCCTGCCTTCCACATGCCGCCGTTTTGTGCAAGAACTCTGTTTTCCGTAACGGTTCCGCCGTTCATATACAGCCTGCCGCCGCTTTCAAGCTCGATGCCGCCGCCGCCATTGCTCGCGACATTGTTCTCAATCAAGCTTTCGCCGGACACGCGGGCTGAGGCAAAGATGTTGATGCCGCCGCCCCACGCTGCACTGTTGTAGCAAACAGAACCGCCATACATATTAAATTCGGAACCATCGCTCGACATGGAAACGTTAACACCGCCGCCGTGTCTGCTTGACATGTTGCCGAGAATGGTGCCACCATACATGTTGAATTTACCGCCGCCGGTGACATAAACGCCGGCGCCGTCCTGTGCATTACCGCCGGTAATGTAGCCGCCGGTAAAGGTCTTATATCCGCTCGTAAGTGTATCGTCCACGACAGCCAATCCGGCGCCGTTGGAAGCAGGAGAATCGACAACAAATTTATGTTCGATTTCGCCGCTGTCTTTCATATTTAACGTTGCACCCGCACCGACCATAAAAACTCTGTTATTGCCGGTCATTTTAATGCCATGACCGTTTAAATCGAGCGTATGCTCACCGGAGGGAGCGGTAACGGTGCTGCTTGTTGTCACATCTGCAAGCAGCTTTAAGGTGCTGCCCGCTGTCCAAGCGCTGATAGCATCGGCGAGAGTGCCATAATTGGTTACGGTTTCTCCGCTGATAATACTTGCCACAGACGGAACACCGATTTCCGCCTCGCCGCCTTGATTCAAGAAAACACTGTAATTCCGGTTATCGCTTGTGAAGTATTTCGCCGGGTCGGCGTCGCCCATGTTGGCTTTCCAGCCGTTTGTGAACACGCCGGTGCCGCCGACTTTAAGGGTAACGGAAATCTGAGCACCCTCGCTTAAGGCACCGGTTATATTCAACTTGTGTCCATGTGCGAGTTCGGTTCTGTCCCAATCCAAATTGTATGGTGTGCCTTTATACACATTGTCGGAAATAACGGGATTGCCGCTGATGAATACCTCATGGTCCGCATGCACACCGGCAGAATACTCATTATCATCCGCATAGTTATTGACAATGCTGCCGCCGCTCATATACAAATAGTGGCAATGAATACCGCCCGGGTCCTTAGTGGCGTAGTTGTATGCAATGGTACCGCCGGTCATGGTAATGCTGCCGTCGGAATTCAAACCGGCGCCCCAACCGGAAAGATAGTTATACATCACCGCGCCGCCTGCCATGGTGAAACATTCGCCGGTAGTATCGCTGCCGTTGCTGATTTTAATACCGGCACCCATAAAGCTTGCGCGGTTGCCGATAACAGTGCCACCGTAAAGCGTGAAATGCGCACCGCTTTGCACATGAATGCCGCCGCCCTCTCTCGCATTACCGCCGGTGATATAGCCGCCGGTAAAGGTTTTGTAATCGCCGGCAAGTGAATCATTGACTATCGCACAGCCTGCGCCGTTGGAAGCCGGGGAATTGACGGTAAATTTGTGCTCGGTTTCGCCGCAATCATAAACATTTAGTACAGCGCTGCTGCCGACATTAATAACGCTGCCGCTGCCGACCATTTTAATGCCGTGACCGTTTAAGCAAAGGTTGACCGTGCCTGACGGTACATTCCAGGTGCTTGAAATGGTAACATCGGCGCCCAGATAATAGTCACCCGCTTTTGTCGGCAAAGAGGAGGTCTGCTCCCACTTTGTGAAAGTAACATCGTCATGCTCGTGTTTTTCCGCCCACTGCGCATAGAGCGTTACATCGCCCGATAAGGTAATATCACCCTTATCGCTATATGGTGTGCCGCTGCCGTCGGCTTTGGTATTCCAGCCGATAAACTCTTTATTCCCATTGGTAAAACTGTTTTGATTGAGTACGGCAGAGGTAGTACTGACCAACTGTGCTTCCATTTCGCCGGTGCCGCCGTTGGCATTGTATGTAATATATAAATCACCCAAATCATTGCTGCCGGTAAATGCCGCCTCACCGTCTTTACGGATAATGCGCACGCCGCTGACACTCGCATCAACGCCGAAATAATCCGCGGGGTGAGCGGTACCCATATAGGTGCTCCAACCGCTTGTAAAGACAAATGTTTTACCGCTTTGCAAATCATTCCAACGGTAAATGGGAGAAAGCAGCAAATTGGGCGTTCCGCTTTCGTTTGTCAATGCACCGTCAAGTGCAATGCGCTGCACGGAGGAACCATCATTATCAAGGTTAATGTGCGCATTGGGAGCGCTGTTACCGGTTGTTTTCCAACAGCCGCGCACCGTCGGGTTACCGGAAATCGAAAGTTTGGAAAAGTTAACGGATGCCTCGCCGTTTTTATCCGAAGTCCAGGTTGAAATGTTATCGACAATTTTGGCATCGCCGCCGATTTTAAAGGTTGCCGAGCTGCTTCTGCCTGCCAAAACGCCGCTGCCGAAGCGCGTGATTTTATTGTTTTTAATCTCACCGCCGGTAATGATGACCGTGGTAGCGGAGGTATCGCAGCAAACACCGCCGCCGACATAGGATGTGTTGGCGGAAATTTCGCCGCCCTCCATATAAAATTTGCCGCTGTTTTTGACAAGTACACCACCGCTGCAATAGCCGATAGCGCCATAGGTATTTGCGTTACCGCTGATGGCGCCGCCCTTGAGCGTGAGCTTGCCGCCGTCGGCCGTAATACCGCCGCCGTAGTTTTGCCCGACGCTGCCGCCGGTGATTTTACCGCCGCCTGCCGTATCATCAATAACAAGCTCGGCACCGCTGCCGACGGTAATAACACTGTAACCCGCAGAGCCCGCTTTGAGGGTATGACCGTTTAAATCAAGCGTATGCTCGCCAGAGGGAACCGTAGCGGTGGTATTTGCGGTAGCGTCCCCAAGCAGGAATAATTTTTCCGCACCTGTCCATGCGTTCAAAGCCTCGGCAAGAGCGCCTTCTGTAGGCATGAAAGCCGTTACATCATAATATCCCATCCACGGACGCGTACCGGAAGCATCGCTCTTGCTTGTCACAACAGCAACAGTGGGCTTGTAACTTGCGCCTTGGTACTGGTAGTTATAAAATCCTTTTGAATTATTCTTCGGAGATACCGATGACCACATATTGGTAAAGCCGGAAGGCACGTTGGTTTGTTGTGTAAAACCAATCGGGTGAAAATCCGCCGTACCGGTTGCTCTGCCTGCAAACAGGCAGTTTTCCATATGCACCGCCGATACACCGGAGGGGTCCCAAGCGGTCGGTCCGCGCCAACAAATAATGCCGCCTGCAAGGGTGCTGCCGTTCAAGTCGCCTGTGTAGGCACTATTACGCACAGTGATATTACCTGCTGAACCGTGACCGATGAAACCGCCGACAAAATTACCGCTAACATCCACATCGGAGATGACATTTTCAATTAACAGTGTGCCGATGAGTGAACCGACCAAGCCTGAAATATTATTATATGCGGTGACTTTACCCGTCACCTTCAAATTTGTGACAGTCGCATTTTTCACAATGGAAAACGGCGCAACATAGTTTGCCTCGGTATCTGCGGGGGGCACAAAGTTAAGCGTATGTCCGCAACCGTCAAAAGTGCCGCTAAAAGGATAAACCGGAGCAGTTGCGCTCGTAATATTACCACTGCCTATACCTCTTGTTACGGTGATATCATCCGTCAGTTTTACAAGATAATTCTCAAAGGTTTCACCTGCTAAAACAGCATCCGCAAATTCATTCCAATCGGAAGCGGAAGAAATCAGGCGAGTTCCTGTCATTATTTTAAGCGAGCCGCTGCCGGTCGGTGTAATCGGGCTGCCGCCGCTGCCGAAGCTTGTGGTATAGAAATCATTTATCAATGTGACCGTGCCCTGCCCGGATGCAAACGCAATCGGGTAGAATGCTGCGCCGCTATTGTAAGTGCCCTTGAACAGGCAATCTTTGAAAGAGGCATTAAATCCGTGAATCGCACCGCCCCAGCCGATAAAGCCGCCTTGTACGGAGCTTGCGTTGAGCGAACCGTCAAACACCACATTCTCCATCGTGATATCCGCCTGGTGCGCGTGGCCGATAATGCCGGCAATATGGGAAGTGCAACTGACATCCGTGCTCACGGTTACATTTTGTATGGTGAGGGAAGACTCGTCGGCATTTACTTTTGCCTTTGA
The DNA here is from genome assembly GCA_017432485.1 of Clostridia bacterium. GTDB lineage: Bacteria > Bacillota > Clostridia > Oscillospirales > Acutalibacteraceae > RUG714. Next base: position 16,175 of record JAFRJB010000070.1, on the reverse strand, counting down.
CGCGCCGACCAAACCGGTTGCATGAAAGCCTGTTGATGTAACGGTACCTGTCACCGTGAGATTTTTAATAACCGCATTATGCGCAATGGCAAAGGGTGCCGCAAAACCCAAAGATGTATTGATGTTTACATTAAGGGTATGCCCTGCACCGTCAAAGGTGCCGCTGAAAACATAGTCATCGTTGTCGGTGTTGCCGGGACGATAGCCGAGCATGGTTGTTACGGTAATATCATCTGTCAATTTAAAATACTTTCCGGCATATGCGGTACTGCCGCTGTTTATGGCGCTGCTCAATGCGTCCCATTCCGCAGAGGAACCGATGAGGTAAGGCTGCTCGGCAGTACCTTCACCCTCGAAGACTGCGGCGGTAATATAGGATGCCGCCACACTGCCGCGGTAATATTTTTGAAACACCGGTGCAGGCAATAGCCCACTGCTCTTTTGCAGGGCAGTGGCGTTACCGCTTGTTTGCTGCGAGGCAGCCGCCTCGCTCTGTTCAGCGGAAACAGGCGCCTCACTTTCCGAAATAGTTGTATCCTCGCTCGCAGAGGCTTCCTCCGTCGCCGGGGTATCTTCTGCCGTATCGGCGCTGTCGGTTACAGCCGCGGGCACGGCGGAAACAGCCGTAGCATCACCCGCCGCAAATATCTCGACAGGGCATACAGCCAAAATCATTGTGATAGTCATAAGCAATGCTATGAGTCTTTTTGTGTTTTTACGCATTGAAACTACCTCCGATTCACAGAATGTATTTAAAAAGAAAATAGTTATAGTTATAGTTATTTTAATAATATTTTATTTAGTCCAATAAATGTCCAAAAAATTCTAATTTATGCCGCCCTTACGGCGGCTAAATTAGAATTTAAGCTGTCAGCAGTCAGCAGTTAGCGGTTAGCTAAGACAGGGGGACGGTTCCTCTGTCTTGCAGCATAAGAAAAAGACAGAGGAACCGTCCCCCTGTCTTGCCTATCACTTCTTTAATTCCCGTTTTGCTGCCAATACATTTTGCCTTCGGTGATACTCGCCCAAGAGTAGGCGCTCATATACTCGCCGCGAAACGCGTTTACCGCATCGGTATCGCCCGCAAAAAAGCGAAACACATCGCATTCCGTTTTTTCGGGCACCATGCGCAAAGTACCCCGCTCTAATTCAAGAATATCCGAAATTTGGTATTCCTGCAATGTGTCGCGCAAAGAGCGGATGTAAACATCTAATTGCTTTTGCAGTTTCCTGTCATATAGCCTATCCTCCCACAAAATCGCCGCTAATTCGGCGCGGGTAACGCTGCCGCCCTGCCTGTCTACCAAATAGGCAAGAATCTCTTTACACTTTGCGATATGAAATTTCACCTGTTGCCCGTTTGCATACACATCAAACGCGCCGAAGGTTTTAATGACTACCCGATTTTGTTTTTCTTGGATGCCGTTTTTATGCCGCTCTTTATAAGAAAGCACATACTGTATATCTTTTTGCAATGCTTCTTTTGAAACGGGTTTGAGCAGGTAGCCGGAGGCGTGCACCCGAAAAGCATCGAGCGCATATTGCGCATAACCGGTCAAAAAGATAATAGCGGTATCGGGTGAAATGCGCTTCATATTGGCGGCAAGTTCCAAACCGTTCATATCGGGCATATCAATATCGAGCAAGGCAAGGTCGGCGCCGTTTTCTTTTAACCATTCCAGCGCTTGTACCGCCTTGGTAAAGCCCTTTGCTTCGCGAATTTCCGGCAGTTCAAGGCACATGGATACCGTTTCCTCCATCAATACCCTTTCATCATCTACACAGATTGCTCTCATAGTTTCCCCCGTTAGGGAATGCGGATTGTGACCGCAGTTCCCTCTCCTGTTTTACTATTTATTTCTACCGTGCCGCCGCACATTTTTTCAATGCGTTCGCGCACATTTTGAATGCCGATATGGGTACCGTCCGCCTGTGCTTTTGCTTCGTCAAAGCCGACGCCGTTATCGCTCACGGTAATCACATGGTGCCCTTCTTCCAACAGGGTGCAAACGCTGACAAAACCCTGTTCGTTGCCGCGCACACCGTGGCGAATGGCGTTTTCCACAAGCGGCTGAATGCTCAATGCCGGCACGGCAAAATGCGTATCCTGTATATCATACTCCACGCGAATATTTTCAAAGCGCACCATTTCAATGTCGGTATATACCTGTGTGTGCTTAATCTCTTTTTCTACCGGTATGAGGTCTGCCTGATTGAGAGAATCCAAATTTTGCCGCAAGTACAGCCCGAAATTTTCCGTTACCTGCGCGGCTTTTTCAGGTTCTTTGCGACAGAGCGCACGAATGGTGGCAAGGGTGTTATACAGAAAATGCGGTTGAATTTGTGAAATCATGATTTTAATGCGCTGCTCGGCTTTTAAATCCTGTTCATGTTTGCGCACAAATTGCGCATTAAACCAATTGTAATATAATACACAGGATACGGCCAGCATATCTGTCAGCGAACTGATTGGCAGTTTCTCGATACCCGGCACATAAGTATCAATCAAAACGGCAATCACAATCATTGCCGTGCTGGCAATCGGAAGAATCATTTCCTTTTTATTATCCCAAAATGTTCGGATAATAACCCATACCATATAAACAAGCAAAACCGCGCTTATGATGTGACAGGTAAAACCGAGCGGTCCTCTATAAAATTTATTGTTGTTGTCATAGGTAAAAGCAATGTTTGAGAAGAATGCCGTATGATATATAATAGCGTTTATACCGACCAAAATCCACGCCGGCAGGGATTTTTTGCCGCCCGCAATAAAGGTGATAAACAACGCCGGAATTGTCGGGCGAAGCGTATAACCTGCCACGCCTGTAAAAATGCGCAATGCCCAAGGAACGGAGGCGGCTTTCTCGAAAATAAATTCCGCCGCATTTTGCAAAACAAGAAGGGTAACCAACGCCAAAAACGCAAGCATCACCTTTTTTTGCGTGCGCTCAATATAGGTGTTTGTGAGCACGCTGAACACAAGCCCGATAAGCAACAATAGTAACGGCATGGCAGAAAAAACAGCCATCATAACAGGTGTCATACATACGCCCCCTTTCGTATTTAATATCAGTATAATAAAAAAATAAAACTATCTCAATTTTAAGATAGTCTCATTTGTCCAATAAATGTCCAAAAAACATCGTTTGCCTGCGTGCCTGCCGCGAGCGGGAAATTTTATCTTTTTTTGCGTGACAAAAAACACCCTCCCGATGCAAACCGGGAAGGTGTTTTGTAAAGAGACCGCCTCACTTGCCGGTGAGGCGGTCTCTCTTTTAATAAATATTATTCTGCTTGCGTATCGCTTTCTTCTTTTTGTGCAACCGGTTCCTCAATTACTTTGACTTCTGCTTGAACCGCCTCTTGCGCTGCTTGCGCCTCTTGCGCGTCAATCTCGTTGATTTTTTCCGTGATGATTTTTTCAACTTCTTTTTCGTTTTTCCTGAGGATAATCATCAAAATGATACTGAGAATTGCTTCCACAATTAAAAGCATTCCCGAGAAGACGGTAAGGGTAAGCGCGGAAAAAATCGGCGAATAGAGAACCATCGAGCCGAAAATAATACTGAGAATATTAAGAATCAGCGACAGCACCCACGGTGCACCCGCTTTACGGAATGACAGTGAAGTTGTGATACCGATAATACCGGTAATAATAATGTCAATACCGATAACAAGCCCGAAATAGGCTGCCATCCACTCCGCATTTGCATTTTTTAACAACATAATACCGAGAATAATGGACAAAATGCCTTTAAATAAACCATCAAACGGAATATTCAAACGCCGCGATTGGATGCTCATAACGACCAGCATAATACCCTCTACAAGTAAATACACACCAAACATAATGCCGTAAACAAGTAACGAGGCCACGGGATATGCAATCAGTGAGATTCCCACCAAAATGGCAAGAACCGAGAACACAATCGCAATGGTTGTTATGGTTTTAACAATGGATTTCATAGGGTTTCTCCTTTCAAGATTAAGGTTTTTGCTTAAATAATATTATAATATTCGACTTTTTTATTGTCAACGGTTAATTGAAAATGAGAATAAAGAGGATGAAATCAAATCCATCATCCGCTTTGATAGGTTGTTTTCTTTACGCTCAGACATCCCCGAGGTTCAAATCCTGTATGTTTTACTAATAAAAAGTAGCCGAACGCTTGGTTCGGCTACTTTTTATTTGGTCGGAAATAACGGATTTATTTTTCCTGATTTTTCTTTGCTGTGTTAATGGAGGATATTAATAGCTTTTTAATTTCGATACAATGATCTAAAATAGACTTATCGCTGTAATATCCGCTCTCAATAACCAATTCTAACCAATACTCCGTTTCGGAGCATTCTTTGAGTGCAATTTGCAACTTTGCAATAAAATCGGCTTTTCCGTGAGCGAAAAACGCCTCCCGAATATTTGCGCCAATGCTCGTTCCCGAGCGCAAAAACTGACTGATTAACGCGCCTTCGCACTTTGAAGCACGCAACTCTTTGCACGCACGAATCACTTCTAATGCAAAAGTCTTTGATTTGTCTATTAAAATACTTTCTGCCATATTTACAACCTTTCAAAAACACACTTCTTCACTATTCACTCTTACTTCTTACTTTCCAAAAATCCCGCACTTTTTAAGTAAGAGTGAAGAAGGAATAGGTAAGAAGTAAAAATCCCGCATTTTCATACGGGATTTTTGGTCGGAGTGACAGGATTTGAACCTGCGACATCTTGCTCCCAAAGCAAGCGCGCTACCAACTGCGCTACACCCCGATAAGTTCGCTATGCTCACAGTGATATTTGTGCGTTGCACAAGTGATATTGTGCTTCGCACAATGATATTCGCCTGCGGCGAATGATATATTTGCTGCGCAAATGTGGCGGGCGGGACACCCGCACCCGATTGGATGTTCTTTGGCTGTCTGCCGACTGGCGGACAGCCAAAAAATTATATAATAGTTGAATATTTTTGTCAACTTAGAATTTTTGAACAGAAATGATTTCATCGCCGCGCATATACACACGCGGTACGCGCTTGGAAATATCGCAGGTGATTTCGTAGTTAATTGTGCCGCTTTTTTGCGCGATTTCATCGGCGGTAATTTCCTTATCGCCCGCTTTGCCGATGACTGTGACTTCATCGCCGGCTTTGACATCAAGCCCCGTGACATCCACCATGCACATATCCATACAAATCGTGCCGATAACCGGCACATATTCCCCGCCGATAATCATGCGCGCGCCATTGCCGGAAAGGCGGCGGGTGTACCCGTCCGCATAGCCGATGGGAATGGTCGCAATGCGCATATCTTTTTCGGCGGTAAAGGTTCTGCCGTAGGAGACCGTGGTGCCCGCTTCAATGTCTTTGACCATCGCCACCACACTTTTGACACTCATCACCGGGGTAATACCCCACTGCTCTTTAACCGCGCCGGAAGACTGCAAGCCGTAAATCACAATGCCGAGCCGTGCCATATTTAACTGCAATTCGCGGTATTCGCTTGCCCCGGCGGAATTGCAGCAGTGGTAGAGTTCAAACCCGATACCGCGCTGCTCCAAGCGGCGAATGACATCTAAAAACAAATCATATTGCAAGCGGGTATACACTTCTCCTGCCGCGGCGCAATCCGCCACCGCGAAGTGCTGGAAAATGCCCTGCGCATACAAGCCCTCCAGGCGGCACGCCTGCTCGATTTCATCAATGCTCGCAGCATCATCTTCACTGTCTTGATATAAAAAGCCGATACGGCTCATGCCGGTATCCACTTTAATATGGATATTGACCTGCACGCCCTGCTCGCGCGCGCACTGCGCCAACGCTTGCGCATATTCGAGGTTGAAAACCGCTTGCGCGATATTATTGAGCGCGAGCACTGCCGCCTTTTCGGGCGGGGTAAAGCCCAAAATCAAAATCGGCGTATCGATGCCCGCTTCGCGGATTTGCAGCGCTTCATCGATATTGGAAACGGCAAACCACTCACAGCCCTTTTCGGCAAAAATTTTGGCGTAGGCAATCGCGCCGTGACCGTAGCCGTCGGCTTTAATGACGCCCATCATCTTCACACCGTCTCTGAGCATAGAGCGGCACACATCATAATTTTTTTCGATGGCTTCCAAATCAATTTGTGCCCAGGTTCTTCTTAAAAAATCTTCCATTACGCTTCCTTTTCTGCCTGTATTTATTCGTTATTGTCGGCGCCTTTTGCAAGGTACGCGGTAATTGCCGCAAAATCTTCCATTGAAAAATTCTCGGCTCTGCAGTTCGGTGAAAAGCCCAATGTTTCGAGCATGGTAATCACTTCCGCCTTAGGCATTGCCAGCCCCGCCGAGAGGGAGTTGGCGGCGGCTTTGCGCCGCTGTAAAAAGGCGGCTTTGACCACCTTAAAAAACAGTTTTTCATCTACCGCATCCATCGGCGGCTGTTCCCTGACGGTCAACTGTATGACCTCGCTGTCTACCTTCGGGGAGGGCAAAAACGCCTCTTTGGGCACAAAAAACAGTTCTTCGGCGCGCGCATAATATTGCACCGCAACCGTTACCGCGCCCGCCTGCTTACTGCCCAGCGGCGCGCAAATGCGCTCGCCCGCTTCTCTTTGCACCATTACCGTGATGCTCTCAATCGGCAATTCGCTCTCCAAAAAGCGCATAATGACAGGCGAAGTAATATAGTAGGGGAGATTGGCGCAGATTTTTACTTTTTCGGCGCCGGCAAAGTGCTCCTGCCACAGCGTTTGCAAATCTAATTTTAATATATCACCCTCGACGAGTTCAAAATTGTCAAAGTCCGCGAGTGTATCTGCCAAAATGTCCGGCAGGCGCTTATCAAGTTCAACCGCCACCACCTTTTTTGCACTTTTACACAGCTCGGCACTGAGCACACCGATGCCCGGCCCGATTTCGAGCACATAGTCCTCCTCGCCGATGGCGGCACCCTCGACAATGGCGGGGCACACCGCAGCATCCACAATAAAGTTTTGCCCGAGCGCCTTGGAAAAAGCAAAGCCGTGCTTCTTCAAAATATATTTAATGTCGTGAATATCCCACAGTTGATACATAGTAAGTCCTTATTTACAGATTACCTTTTATTTTATCATATTTTCATTATTATTTCCACATTCTTTTTTGTGACTTACATTTGCTTGGTTGACTTTTTATTTGTTTTTGCGCTAAAATGAACATATGAAAAACACATTGCATGAAAATACACAAGAAAAAGAGCTGGCAATTCTCGCCGGCTTAGATTGCGGTGACTACGATGCCGAAAGCTCTATGGCAGAACTCGAGGAGCTGGCAAAAAGCGCCGATGCCGAGGTGCTTGCAACCGTCATTCAAAAGCGTGAGCGCCCGCACCCCGCTACTTACTTGGGGGAAGGCAAGCTTGCCGAAATTAAAGAGCAGTGCGAGCAATTAGAAGCCAATGTGCTCATTATTGACGGCGATTTGACGCCGAGCCAGCAGCGCAACATCGAAAACCTGACCGATATGAAAGTGGTCGACCGCACCGAACTGATTTTAGATATTTTCGCGCGCCGCGCGCGCTCAAGCGAAGGCAAGCTGCAGGTGGAACTCGCCCAGTTAAATTACCGCATCTCCCGCTTGGGTGGGCAGGGTAAAATGCTCTCTCGTTTGGGTGGCGGTATCGGCACCAGAGGCCCCGGCGAAAGCAAGTTGGAAAGCGACAAGCGCCACATTCGCCGCCGCATTTATGCGCTCGAAAACGAGCTCAAAGAAGTCGAAAAACGCCGCAACTACCTGCGCTCACGGCGGCAAAAAAACGGTATTACCACCTGCGCGATTGTCGGCTACACGAATGCCGGCAAGTCAACACTGCTCAACGCCTTAACCGGCGCGGGCGTTTTAGCGCAAGACAAGCTTTTTGCTACCCTTGACCCGACCGCCAGGGCGCTGTTACTGCCCGACGGCAGAAAAATTATGTTGGTCGACACCGTCGGCTTTATCAGCCGCCTGCCGCACCAGTTGGTCGAAGCCTTTCACTCCACACTTGAAGAAGCGGTGGGCGCCGATATTATCTTCAATGTCTGCGATGCTGCCGACCCTGCTTGCGCCGACCAGGTTAAAGTCACAACCTCGCTGCTGCACGAACTCGGCTGCGAAAACACCCCGATTATTACCGTGATGAATAAATGCGACTTAGTGCCCGATGCCTTTAGCATCCCGGCACTTGGCAACACGGTCTTTATTTCCGCCAAAGAAGGCATCGGTTTTGATAAACTTCTTGCCAAAACAACCGCACTGCTGCCCGCCGATACGGTGACGCTCAAACTGCTCATTCCTTTTGCCGAGGGCAGCAAAATTGCCGCGTTGCGCGAACACGCCAACATCCATAGCGAAACCTTTACCAACGAAGGTACTCTGCTCGAACTGAGCGCCCAAAAATCGGTGCTCAAAGACTATATGCAATACCGCGTAACGACAGAATAATAAAAAACCATCTGCAAAAAAACTCTTGCAAGACATAGAGGCTTGCAAGAGTTTTTTGATTTTTTGTTACCCGAGTGTGGTCACTGCCACCGTATCTTTGGCGGTGTATTTATTCCATCCGGTATCGTTATGCGCCCTTACCAAAAAGCGATATTGTGTGCCGGGTTCCAAGTCGCCGACTTCATAGGTAAGCGCAGTGGTGTTGGCGAGCTTTTGGTAGCTGTTACTCTGCGCATCATACAGCCAAACGCCATAGTGAACGGCGCTTTTAACCGCTTTCCAACTGAGTGTCACTGCCGTACTGCCGGCTTTGGTGCTGACAGTCGGTTTTGTCGGAATCGTATAGGCGCTCACGTGGTTCTTTTCACTGTAAGTGCTGCCGGAAGCCGCCGAGCGGAACGCCCTGACAAGATACATATACTGCGTGCCTTCGGCAAGGTCAGTGATTTTATACGTTAAAGCTGTGGTTTGCGCAAGCCTTGTGTACTTTTTGGTTGCCGTATTGTAAGCATACACTCTGTAAAATGCCGCGCCCGTACAGCTGTTCCAGCGCAGGCGAATGGCTTTTTCGCCGCCTGTCGCAGTCACCTGCGGTGCTGTCGGCGCCGTAACAATGCTCACATTGTCGGCGCGCGTAAAGGCGCTCCAGCCTGTCGCGTTATAAGAGCGCACCAAGTAAATGTATTTGCTGTTTGCCTTCAACCCGGAGATGGTATAACTTAATTTATCCGTATTGGCAAGTTTGGTGTAATTATCTTTGGCGCTGTTATACTGCCAAATACCGTATTTGACCGCGCCCTTGACTGCCGCCCACTTTAAGGTGACGGCATTTGTTGTCGCTTCTATTTTTACTGCGGGTTTTCCGGGAAGTGTTAATGCCGTTACATGATTCTTTGTCGTGTAAGCACTGGCGCCGCCATAAATATCCACCGCACGCACCAGGAAAGTATATTTTGTGCTGTTTGCTAAGCCGCCGGCGGTGTAGGATGTAGCCGTTGTCTGCGTTAATCTCGTATATTTTTTTGTCGATGTGTTATAGGAATAAACGCGGTAACTCTGCGCATCACTTATGGCTTTCCAACTAATGGTCACTTTCTTATTGCCGCCGGTTGCCGTGCAAACCGGAGCAGCAATCACACCGGTGCAGGCAATTTCGATATAGCCGACTCTGCCGGCGCTTGATTTGGCACGAAATACGCTGCTGCCGATTTTTTTGCCGTAGGCGATGCCGCCGGAAATAGTAGCAGCACCGGAAACCGTTTCCGCCGCCAAAGCATAGGAACAAGTCGAAGTGCGTACCTTGGGCTTTAATGTTGCCTTCGCGCCCTTTTGCACAAACAGCTTCTGTGCAGCATTCAGATAATCCGAGTGCACATAACCGGTTTTGCCTTTATTGCCGCTGTTGAGCACTTTGACTTTGTACCAAAGTCCGGATCTGCCGAGATACTGTACCAACGCGCCGCGCGTAAGCCCTGCTAATTTTGTATAACCTGTACCGGCACCGCTTCTGAGTGCAAGCTCGCTGGCCACTTGGGCATTGACATAATAATAGTTTGTACTGTCGGTTGCGCTCTTAAATTTTAAATCCTGCGCTTCGTAGTTTACCTTCGAAAGGTTTTCATATACCGGCAGATAAAAGACATGTGCCTTTTCAAGAATGCCCAGTTTCACATAATTCTTGTAGGTGTAGCCGGACTCATTGATAATTGCCTCCACACCCTGCATATATTGATGCTGGTAAAAGTCATACTCGCATTTGGGATTGACTTGGTACTTTTGGAAATAGTTGGTGTATTGTCCTGCTTTGGTGTAATTTTGCGCAATGAATTTGATGCCGCCCTCCAGCGCCGCTTTCGGATTGGTCCAGCCCTTGCTATAAGCGTATTTGGCACCGTTTTCGGGCGCAGTGATTAATTTGCCATTGGAATAAGTCGGATAGGCGCCCACCGAGAAGAAATTATAAACGGTTTTGCCGTTATACGCATAACCCCTGGCAAGTTTTACCGGGTAGAGTGCGCCCACTTCGTTGGTAATGCGGCTGATAATAAAGAGGGCATCGACATTATTTGCTTTACACGCCTCCAAAATAATTTGTGAGTAATAATAAGTTTTACCGCCTACTTTGCAGGTCTTTTTATACATAAAGGAATAAGAATTATCAAGCGCCTTCTCTAACATTGCCTGCGTATAGTAACTTTTGGCGTTTTGATATTCAAATTGGAAAATGAAATTGTCTCTGAGGTAATTGGTCGGATCCATACACTCGGCAATATAATCATATGAAGCGCAACGGGTCCCGTCAGCAATCAAATGATATGCTTTGTCTTTACAACTGCTCGGGCACACGCGCGGGTCGCTTGCCGAAGAAGCCTCTAAAGTGCATAACTGCTGCCGGCAGTTGTGCTCGGCGTTTAAACAGGTTGCAAAGTTTCTGCCGACACTCACACGCTTAAACACCCAATTCGGGTGCGCTTTGTGCAGGGCGGTTAAGGAAGCTTTATAGGAATCGGGAAAACAGGCAAGCACGCTTGAAAAATCATCTGCCGCAGCAGAAAACGCGCAGGTGCCGCCGATAGTTACCAAACATAATAATAACGCGATGAATTTTTTCATTCTTTCACCTTCTTTTGTTCCGTATATAGAATATTATACTACTTTTTTATCTTGTTTACAAATTACTAAGCGTTTACAATCGGGTTAAAAGGGGTTACGAGGATACACTTTCATTTGACAGAATCCTAAGAGCCAAAACGCGAAATGTATATTTTTGCTTTTTTGAAAGCGCATGTGGCGCGCCGGCAGCCGGCAACCTGCCAAATTATTGCGCTTCGTGCCGCGCAGCCTTTTGACAGCACGGTGAAGGCAAAACTTGCCCTATAACAGCCGAACAGATACAGTTTGCCTCCCGCCGCTCTGTAAAGAAAAACAACTACTATCTAAACTTCACGTGAAGTTGAAATAATAGCTGTTTTTTCTGAAAATAAAAGAATATTTTAAATAGTTATACTTTTCAAATTCTCTTTTTTTGTCATCTGTTAATTTACGGGAATATGCGAAATTTTTTCTGTTTTATTTTGCCGGTATAACAGCTTTTCCGGTTGGCACGGCAGTTTGTCGCCCCGCCTGTACATTCGATGCGTTTACCACGGCTGCGCGTTTTAAATATATTTAAACTAATGTTTAAATCTTTATTAAAAAGCATGTATAAATACAGCAGATTAGTGTGCCCTAAAGAAGTAGTATATAATCTTACTTTTCTTGCGAACTCCCTGCACATGCTGTTTTATTGTTTCACAGTGCGTTTTTTAAATAGCCCTTTTTTGCCGATAACATACTTGAGAAATTCTCTCACAATCTCCCGGCTCCCCGCTTAAGCGCGCATTGCACACGTGCTCACTCTGTCTTTTTATGAAGGCGCTACACAGCGATAAAAGAAACCGCCGTTTTTGAAAACGGCGGTTTCCTAAAAATGCATTATTTTTTACCGGCAATAGTCTTTTTGACCGGCTTTGCCTGCCAAATATTATCGGCGTATTCCAACACGGCTCTGTCTGCCGCAAAAATACCGGCAGAAGCTATGTTCATCAGGCTCATTTTGGCAAATGCTTTTTTGTCTTTCCACAAGGCATCTACCTTTGCCTGCGCCTGCTGGTAATCCGCGAAGTCCGCCAAAACCATATATTGGTCGGTAACGGTCAGCGTATTGACAATTTCGGGGAATTCCTTGCCGCCGATACCTGCCATAATCGCATCAATCGCTTCTTTGGCATGCGGATTGTTGATGTAGTAATTCTGCGGGCGATAGTCCTCTTTTTGCAGCGCCTCTACCTCTGTGGCATCCATGCCGAAGATAATGATGTTGTCTTCACCGACAGCCTCATAGATTTCGACATTGGCGCCGTCCATCGTGCCGAGAGTCACCGCACCGTTAATCATCAGTTTCATGTTACCGGTACCCGATGCTTCGGTGCCCGCCAAAGAAATTTGCTCGGAAATGTCTGCCGCCGGCATGAGCATTTCGGCAACGGAAACATTATAATCTTCCACATACACCACTTTCATCTTGTCGCCGATATCCGGGTCGTTGTTGATGATTTTGGCAATGGTGCAGATAAATTCAATGATTTTCTTTGCCACAAAATAGCCGGGCGCCGCCTTTGCACCGAAAATGTAGGTATGCGGCACAAAGTCCATAGTGGGGTTGCGCTTAAGTTCCAGATACTTCGACCAAATGTTAAGTGCGTTAAGCATCTGGCGCTTGTATTCGTGCAAACGCTTAACCTGCACATCAAAAATCGAGTCGGGGTTGATATCGATTTTTTGCTTTTTCTTAATGTACTTGGCAAAGCGGATTTTGTTATTCTTTTTAATCTGCATCAATTCCTCAAGGGTCTTGTCGTCATCCGCAAACGCCTTGAGTTTTTCCAACTGCGCCCCGTCCTTGATAAAGCCCGGTCCGATTTTTTTCTTCAGATAAGCGGTCAGCTCGGGGTTTGCCTGGCAAAGCCAGCGCCTGTGGGCAATACCGTTGGTCACATTTTTAAATTTGAGCGGCATCAGTTCATAATAATCATGGAACACGGTATCTTTTAAAATTTGGCTGTGCAGCGCCGAAACGCCGTTGACACTGTGGCAGATTGCCACGCACATATTTGCCATCTTCACCATACCGCCGCCGGTGATTGCCAATTTTTCGACAATATCCGCATTATGGGTGCTTTCCCACACCCAGGAGCGCAGGCGATTGTCCATCTCTTTGGTGATTTCATAGATGCGCGGGAAGAGGTTTCTGTATAAATCTTCCGGCCACTTTTCAAGCGCTTCCGCCATAACGGTGTGGTTGGTGTAAGCAAAGGTTCTCTGGATAATATCCATCGCCTTATCCCAATCATAACCGCATTCATCAAGCATAATGCGCATCATTTCGGGAATTGCCATAGTCGGATGGGTGTCGTTAATATGAATAGCGACCTTTTCGGGCAGGTTGTCAAGGGTGCCGTACTGCGCTAAATGTCTGCCGATAATATCCTGCACGGAAGCCGAAACGAGGAAATACTGCTGCTTTAAGCGCAGGGATTTGCCTTCAATATGGTTGTCGGCAGGGTAGAGCACCTTGCTGATAACCTGTGCCATCGCGTTTTCTTCGACAGCGTTCATATATAAGCCCTGGTTAAAAGCAGTCATATCGAAGCCGGGTGCTTCCGCCGCCCACAATCTTAAGACTGCAACTGCCTTGCCGTCTTCCGCCGGAACCATCATATCATAAGGAATCGCATAGATAGTGGAGTAATTCTCTGCTACCGATTGGTGATACTCGCCGTGCCACACACTGCCTACAATACCGCCGATGTGGATTTCCTTGGCATCTTCCTTGCAGGGAACGAGCCACACTTCACCGCCGGGAAGCCAGAAATCGGGCAACTCTGTCTGCCAGCCTTCAACCAGCTTTTGGCGGAAAATGCCGTATTCATAGCGAATGGAATAACCCATTGCATCAAAACCGCGGTTGGCAAGGCCGTCTAAATAACAGGCAGCCAATCTGCCGAGACCGCCGTTACCCAAACCGGCATCCGGCTCTAATTCTTCAATATCCTCTAAATTGACACCGTAATCTTTGAGCACGCTCTCAAACTCTTTGGTCAAACCGAGGTTGAACAGGGCATTTTTTAAACTTCTGCCCATCAAAAACTCCATGCAGAGGTAGTAAACCTTTTTGGAGTGGGTGTCTTTTTTGGCTCTTGTGACAAAATCGGCTCTTTCGCCGACCATCAAATCCTTTGCCACGAGCGCACAGGCTTTATAAATCTGGCTGTTGGAAGCCGTATCGGGAGTGACGCTAAACACATGAGAGAGTTTGCCCTCTATAGCTGCCGCCACATCTTTTTTGGTCATTTTTTTACTCAATTTTGTTTCTCCTTCGTTTCTATTTTGGAGCTAAACCTACTTGTTTAGACTTAACTGCGTTAATTAAGTTCTATTATCATATAATAAATTACTCTTTTTTTCAAGTGACAAAATCAACAATATATGTTATAATATTGCTCATAATACTATGCGTGAGGTCAAAAAATGGAGAACAATACTCAAAAGAAAAAAGTGATTTTAAGTTGTATTCAGCCCACCGGCACCCCTACTTTGGGCAACTATTTAGGGGCTTTAAAGAATTGGAAAACCCTCGAAGAGGACTTCTTTTCCTACTTTGCCGTGGCGGATTTGCACGCCATTACCGTTAAACAGGAGCCCAAAGAGCTGCGCGAAAGAATTCTGCGCACCTATGCACTGTTAATGGCAATCGGGCTTGACCCGGAAAAAAGCACCCTGTTTATTCAAAGCCACGTGCCCACGCATGCGCAATTAGCGTGGCTGCTCTCCTGCTCAACGCAGTTTGGGGAGCTTTCCCGCATGACACAGTTTAAAGATAAAAGTAAGGCGCACCCCGAAAACATCAATGCCGGTCTGTTCACATACCCGGTGCTGATGGCGGCGGATATTCTGCTTTACCAACCCGATTATGTGCCCGTTGGTGAAGACCAGCGCCAGCACTTGGAGCTTGCCCGCGATATTGCCGGGCGCTTCAACGGCAATTTCGGTAATGTCTTCAAAATTCCCGAAGCCTACATCGGCAAACGCGGCGCAAGGGTGATGAGCCTTGCCAACCCCGAAAAGAAGATGAGCAAATCCGATGCCAATACCAATTCTTTTATTAGTATTCTCGATGAGCCGAATATCATCATGAAGAAGTTCAAGCGCGCCGTGACCGACAGTGAGGCTAAAGTGCGCTACGCCGATGGGAAAGACGGGATTAATAACCTGATGGGCATCTACGCCTGCACCACCGGCAAGAGCTTTGAAGAAATTGAAGATGAGTTCACCGGCAAGGGCTATGGCGACTTTAAAGTGGCAGTCGCGGAAAGTGTCATTGCAGAGCTTACCCCGGTACAGCAGCGCTTCAAAGAGCTGATGGATGACAGAGCGTATCTCAAAGAATGCTACCGCGCAGGCGACGAAAAGGCACAGCGCATGAGCGCCCGTACCTTGCAAAAGGCCATGAAGAAAATGGGATTTATTGTGGAATGACAGGTCATTCCACAGCAATGCGGAATGCGGAGTTCGGAATTCGGAATGAAAGGTGGCAACACTTTGTGTTGCATTTTATCTGTGCCGCAAGCGCCGCTATCTGAGTAGCGAAAACCTTTGCATTGCAACCGAAAGGAGAAAACTTATGCCGTATATTAAAACCACAACCAATGTCAAAATCGAGCCGGCAACAGCCGACGTTATCAAAGCAAAATTCGGCAAGGCGATTGAAGCCTTTCCCGGTAAGAGCGAAGGCTGGCTGATGCTTTCGTTTACCGATGAGAGCACGATGTATTTTAAAGGCTCCGCCGACCCCTGCGCCATTGCGGAAGTGAGCCTTTACGGTGCGGTCAACCCTGCTGCGGCAGACAAGATGACAGCACTCGTAACGGACATTCTTGCCGCAGAACTCGGCATTGCGCCCGCGCGCATCTATGTCAAGTACGACGGGATTGAAAATTGGGGCTGGAACGGCGCGAATTTCTAAATAAAACAATAATAAATCGCCGATGCATTAGGTGAGTGCCCGTAACGAAGGTTAGCCCTCAAATCGCATCTTTTTCGCCATAATTGCATTAAAATAGCCACTTAGGCGTCAGCCTTAAGTGGCTATTTTGCTTTATTCTGACAAAAAATCTGCCGATTTTAGGGTGCG
>JAFRJB010000069.1 GCA_017432485.1 Clostridia bacterium | reverse complement strand
AGAAAAAGCAGAGGAATTAGCCGAATAGGGCAAGCGAGAGGCTATTAAGGGTCGATTGCTTTTACCCTATGGAGCTGGCGCGCGATTGGCGCGACTGAGGGGTAGAAAAGTCGGTTGAAATCAATGAAAACTTTTTACTCATAGACCTCGCCAAACCCTTATTTGTAAATATGGTTGAAAAAATCTATATTTTTATATATAATACTATTATATTGTTATGAGGAGGTAAGGTTTATGCCTTGGTGGGGAATTGTATTAATTGTTATCGGCGCAATTTGCGTGCTCTTATGCATTGTCGGCTGGTTGATGGTGGATTTTGCCATCAATAAGCGCTCGAAGATTTTTATGGATACCATAAAGATTAAAAAGTTAAAGAAATGTATCGAGCAGCCCGGCTCCTATCCGAAGTTGGAAAAAGCGTACGATGACTATCCGCTGGAAGAGCGCATCAAATTGATGAAAGATGAAATGGATTTGGATGATGACCACCAAATCTTTTGGTCGAAGAACCATAAAGGCGAAAAACTGCGCGCCTATTACTATGAAGCACCGCAGCCGACCCACAAATACATTATTTTAGTGCACGGTTACGGCAATTCCGCCGCCATTGTATCGAGAATGTATAAAGCGCCGACTGCTATGCGCGATAAGGGCTACAACCTCTTGCTGCCGGACTTGGTGAACCACGGGCAATCCGAAGGCAAGTTTTTGGGCATGGGCTATCTCGATAAATTCACCCTCAAGGTGTGGATTGACTACATCATTAAAATGGACCCCGAAGCATCTATTGCGCTGATGGGCGTTTCCATGGGCGCGGCAACCGTTATGGTCACCTCCGGTGAAGATTTACCTGCCAATGTCAAGTGTGTTGTGGAAGACTGCGGTTTTACAAATGCTTACGAACAATTTGCTTTTGTGATGAAAGATATGGGCGTTCCCACTTTCCCGCTGTTGAACCTGCTTGAACTGTTTGCACGAATTCGCGCCGGCTATTCCTTTAAGAAAGATGCTTCGCCGATTGACTGCATTAAAAACACTAAACTGCCGTTTTTCTTTGTACACGGTGAAAAGGATGACTTTGTGCCGACCTATATGCTGCAGCCGCTTTACGATGCCTGCCCGACTGAAAAGGAAAAACTCATTGTTCCCGATGCGGACCATGCGCGCTCAGTCAAGTATCACCCCGAATTATATTGGCCGGCAGTCTGGGCATTTATTGAGAAATACATCTAAAAAAACGGACTTAAGGGACATCCTTAAGTCCATTTTTGTCTTCGGTGTTCGGTTTTCAGTGTTCAGCTGATTATTTCTTTCATTCGATTTCCATGATAAAACAGTTGACAGACAAGCAAAAAGCGAGTAAAATATGAATGATATATGTGCTTCGGGGCAGGGTGCAATTCCCTACCGGCAGTGAAAGTCTGCGAGCTGCGCAAGCAGCTGAACCCGTGCAATTCGGGTACCGACGGTATAGTCCGGATGGAAGAAGTGAAATTGATATAACACTTTGCCCTGTTTTTTCAAAACAGGGTTTTCTTTTTCCCGAATGAAAGGAGAAACCATGCAAAATGTCAAAAAAACCAGGTGGATTGCCGTTGTCGGTATTATGAGCGCTGTTGCCGCGGTGCTGCAGTTTTTGGAATTTCCCATTCCGCTGGTACCGTCCTTTATCAAATTCGATTTTTCCGATTTGCCCGGTTTAATTACCGCATTCGCCTTTGGTCCGCTTGCAGGCATTCTTGTGAGCCTGATCAAAAACCTGATTCACCTCTTAATCACGCAGTCCGGCGGTGTGGGTGAACTCGCCAATTTTTTGATTGCAGCAGTTTTCACTGGTGCCGCAGGCTTAGTTTATAAATTTAATAAAAACAGAGTCGGCGCACTGATTGCTTCACTCGCCGGCAGTTTTTGCGCTGCGCTGGCAAGTGTAGCGGTTAATTACTTTATCATTTACCCGATTTATTACAAAATTGCCATGCCGCAAGAGGCAATTTTAGGGATGTATCAAGCCATCTTACCGAGCGTGGATTCCATCTTTAAATCGCTGCTTATTTTTAATTTGCCCTTTACATTTGTGAAGTGCCTGATCATTTCACTGATTTGTTTCTTAATCTACAAGAAGCTTTCGCCGATTTTAAAGCACAGCAAAGAGCAGAGAACAGAGAAAAACGCTTGACATTTTTGAAAATTTCATATACAATAATTACGCAAATTAAATACTATCTTTATTTCATGAAGAGCGGCTGAGGGACTGGCCCTGTGAAGCCCGGCAACCTGCGAAGGCAATCGCCTGCGCAAGGTGCTAAATCCTGCGGGAAAACCGAGAGATGAATGAGTTTATTTCAGGCGCGGTTTTCCGCGCCTGAATTTTTAGTGTGTAAAAGAAAGGTGAATTATTATGGCAAAACACTTATTTACTTCCGAATCCGTCACCCAAGGGCATCCGGACAAACTGTGTGACCAAATTTCCGACGGCATTTTAGATGCCATCATTGCACAAGATAAAAATGCGCGCGTTGCGTGCGAAACCCTGTGCACCACGGGGCAAGTAGTCATTGCGGGCGAAATCACCACTACTGCCAATGTCGATATCAATGAAATCGCGCGCAGAGTTATCTGCGAAGCGGGCTATGACAGCAGCGATATGGGCTTTGACGGTAATGAATGCGGCATTTTAGTTTCTGTTCACAAGCAATCACCCGATATTGCTATGGGTGTGGATAAATCCTTTGAAATGAAAGCCGGTGAAGAAGACAGTGCGAATGTACACGGTGCCGGTGACCAAGGCATGATGTTCGGCTACGCTTGTGACGAAACACCGGAAATGATGCCTCTGCCGATTTCTTTGGCGCACAAGATGGCGCTCAAGCTGACCGAAGTGCGCGAAAGCGGCAAACTCCCCTACCTGCGCCCGGATGGTAAAACTCAAGTCACAGTTGAGTATGACGGTGACAAGCCTGTTAGAGTAGATACTGTCGTGGTTTCCACGCAACACAAAGACACCGTAACACTCGAGCAAATTCGCAAAGATATGTGCGAATATGTTATCAACCCGATTATCCCGCAAGAGTTAGTCGATATGAAAACCAAGGTGTATGTGAACCCGACCGGCCGCTTTGTGCTTGGCGGTCCCGCAGGTGATACCGGTTTGACCGGCAGAAAAATTATTGTCGACACTTACGGCGGCTATGCGTGCCACGGCGGCGGTGCCTTCTCCGGTAAAGACCCCACAAAGGTTGACCGCTCGGCAGCGTATGCTGCACGCTATGTTGCAAAGAATGTGGTAGCAGCAGGGCTTGCAAAACAATGTGAAGTGCAATTAGCCTATGCTATCGGTGTGGCAAAACCCGTATCGGTCATGGTCAATACATTCGGCACCGGTGTAATTGCCGATGATGTGCTCGCACAAATTGTGACCGAAACTTTCGACTTAAGACCGAATGCCATTATTCAAACACTGCAATTAAGAACCCCGATTTACCGGGCTCTGGCAGCCTACGGTCATATGGGTAGAGAAGATTTGGGTGTTAAATGGGAAGAAACCGACAAAGTGGAAGCTCTCAAAGCTGCAGCAGGCATGTAATGCGTATAGTACATTTACTGCCAACAACTAATAAATATCCACCCGCATAGCGGGTGGTATTTCTTTTTCGGGCATAGCCCTAATATTACTGGCGGCGCACAAGTGCGCTTTTTATTGGCCTGCCAGCCATGCAACTGTTACTTACTACCCGTTGAACGGGTCCCGTGGGTCAAACATTGCTATTTGATCACTTTCTTGATCTCTT
>JAFRJB010000068.1 GCA_017432485.1 Clostridia bacterium | reverse complement strand
GTGCGAGTGTCTCGCCCTCACTTCTTTCCTCTTCACTATTACTTCTTACTTCAATAAGGATTTGGGAGCCCGCAAGGGGCTCCGCAAATCCTTATTTGTGCAAAAAAAGAGTGATGCCTCACTCTTTTTTGCATAATATCTCTACTGCTTTAAAGTATGACTCTTTTCCCAGCCCCATCACGGTGGCGGCGCACACATCGCTGAGTACCGAGTGCGCACGAAAAGGCTCGCGCTTGGTAATATCGCTCATATGCGTTTCGATGACAGGCACATCGACCCCTTCCACAGCATCGTGAATGGCGTAGGAATAGTGGGTCCACGCACCGGCATTGAGCACAATACCATCGTAAACACCGACTGCCTTGTGAATGGCTTCTACCAGCTCGCCCTCAAAATTGGTCTGCAAAAAGTCGCACTGCGCGCCCAATTCGGCGGCGAAAGCGGCAATCTCGCGGTTGATATCCTCCAGCGTTTGCGCGCCGTAGATATCGGGGCTTCTGGTGCCGGTCAGATTTAAATTGACTCCGTTGAGAATTAATAAACGCATTCTTTTATATCTTCCTCATACATTTCGGCTTTAATATGCTCGGGAAAATCAAACTGTGTGCCGTGCAATTCATTGTAAATCTTAAAAAACTTGCGCTCTTTTGCGCGGCGCTTTCTAAAGATATCCTTATAAAAAGGATTGGTTTCAAACTTATAGGGCATTACATACATCGACAGAATATCCGCTCGATTGGCGCCCACCATATCGGTTTTCATCTGGTCGCCCAAGAAAGCGACTTCCCCGTGCTTCAAGCCCATTTTTTCGGTCAGCGGCTCATAGTACCACTGATGCGGCTTGTGCGAGCGCGTTTTGTAATACTTAATACCGAGCGCTCTGACAACAGGCATATTGCGCACCCGAAAAGAATTGGACATAATGCAAATTTTAATACCGGCTTCATTCATAATTTTGACCCACTCGGCGGCTTCCGGAATAATATCCTTGCGGTTGTCGAGTGCCAAAGTATTGTCGGTATCGCACAGCACACCTTTGATGCCGTGCTCTCGCAAAAACTCGGGTGTCACTTCCAAAATGCTGTTAAAAATCACATCGGGTAAATAGAGTTGGTCTTTTAACATTGCTTTCTCCTAAAAAAACGGAGCGAACCGCGAAGTTCGCTCCTTATGTATTATAATTAATACTTGCGCTTACGAGCTGCCTCGGACTTCTTTTTGCGCTTTACAGAAGGCTTTTCGTAGTGTTCTCTTTTGCGGACTTCCTGAATAACGCCATCGCGAGAAGTCTGTCTCTTAAAGCGACGAAGTGCACTTTCAAGAGATTCGTTTTCCTTTACGCGAACAGTACTCATTTCGATTTCCCCCCTTTTACGCAAATAGATATGCACTTATTATACATATAAAAGGTTTTGATGTCAACAAAATTTTGCGATTTGCGAGAATATTCCACTTCTACTTCACCACAATGTTGACAATTCTGCCCTTGACATAGATTTCTTTAACAATGGTCTTGCCGGCGCATTCTTCCTGAATGCGCTCTAAAGTGTGCACCAGTTCGAGCACCTCTGCTTGCTCGGCAGTCGGGCTGACCATAATTCTCTCGCGGATTTTACCGTTGACCTGCACCGGAATTTCGATGCTTTCATCCACACATTTTGCCTCATCAAAGCTCGGCCAAGCGGCGGCATTAAGCTGCCCGCCAAAGCCCTGCGCTTCCCAAATTTCTTCGGTAATATGCGGTGCAAAGGGGTTGACAATCAACAGCAAATCGCGCAGCTCGGCGCGGGTGATACTGCCCTTGTCGTAGATTTGATTAAGCAGGCTCATCACTGCGGCAATGGCAGTGTTAAACTTCATGCTCTCAATGTCTTCGGACACTTTCTTAATGGTTTTATGCATCGCGCTCGAGAGCTCTTTAGAGTAATCGTCGCCCTCGGTGAGCATCTCCTGCAGTTTCCAAATCCTGTCGATAAAGCGCTTACAGCCTTTCACGCTTGACTCGCTCCACGGTGCTGCCTGCTCGTAGTCGCCCATAAAGAGCACATAGGTGCGCAGCACATCGGCACCGTAGACATCGACCACTTCGTTGGGGTCAATGACATTGCCTCTGGATTTACTCATTTTGACACCGTCAGGCCCCAAAATCAAGCCCTGTGCCGTTCTCTTTAAATACGGCTCTTTAAAGGGCACCACACCGATATCATAGAGGAAGCGGTGCCAGAAGCGCGAATAAATCATATGCCTTGTCACGTGCTCCATACCGCCGTTGTACCAATCGACCGCCCCCCAATATCGGAGTTTTTCCGGTGCCGCCAACGCCTTATCGTTATGCGGGTCAATATAGCGCAGGAAATACCACGAAGACCCTGCCCACTGCGGCATGGTGTCGGTTTCTCTCTTGGCATCTTTGCCGCACTTGGGGCACTTACAGTTGACAAAGGAATCAATTTTGGCAAGCGGGCTTTCGCCATCCTGCCCCGGCTCAAAGTTCTCTACCTCAGGCAGTTTGAGCGGTAATTCCTCATAGGGAACGGGCACCAAACCGCAGTGCTCACAGTGCACAATCGGAATCGGTTCGCCCCAATAGCGCTGGCGGTTAAACGCCCAGTCTTTCATCTTGTACTGCACGCCTTCTTCGCCGATGCCTTTTTCTTTAAGGAACTCTATCATTCTTGCAATAGAGTCTTTTTTATTGTCGTAACCGTTGAGGAAATCGGAGTTGACCATCTCGCCGTCACCGGTATAGGCTTCTACGGAAATGTCGCCGCCGCGAATAACTTCGATGATATCAATGCCGAATTTCTTGGCAAACTCATAGTCTCTCTGGTCGTGCGCCGGCACTGCCATAATCGCGCCGGTACCGTAGCTCATCATGACATAATCGGAAATGTAAACGGGAATATCTTTACCGTTGACAGGGTTCTTGGCAGTGATGCCCTCGAGCCTGACACCGGTCTTATCTTTGACAAGCTGGGTGCGCTCAAACTCTGTCTTTTTTGCGCACTCTTTGCGGTAATCCTCGACTGCCGAAAAGTTTGCAATCTTCTCTTGATAGGTATCAATAAGCGGGTGCTCGGGCGCAATAACCATAAAGGTGACACCAAAAAGTGTGTCGGGTCTGGTGGTGTAAATGCGCAGCTCTTCGGGCACTTCGTTGATTTTAAAGTTAACAAACGCGCCGCGGGATTTACCGATCCAGTTAATTTGCTGGAGTTTCACATTGGGAAGATAGTCTACTTCCTCTAAACCTTCCAAGAGTTTGTCGGCATATTCGGTAATGCGCAGGTACCACACATCTTTGGATTTTTGCACCACATCGCTGTGGCAGATGTCGCACTTGCCGCCCTGGGAGTCCTCATTGGAAAGCACCACTTTGCAAGACGGGCAGTAGTTGACCAAGGTCTTGTCTCTGAAAGCAAGCCCGTGTTCAAACATCTTTAAGAAAATCCACTGTGTCCACTTATAATAGTTTTCATCGGTCGTATCAATCACGCGCTTCCAATCGAAAGAGAAGCCCACTCTCTTGAGCTGTGCGGTAAACTTCTCAATGTTCATATCGGTGACTTTGCGCGGGTGAATACCGGTTTTAATCGCGTAGTTTTCGGTGGGAAGCCCGTATGCATCAAAGCCTATCGGGAAGAGCACATTGTAGCCCTGCAGGCGCCTTTTTCTCGAAACGACCTCCAAACCGGAATAGGCCTTAATATGCCCCACGTGCATCCCCGCACCCGACGGATACGGAAACTCCACGAGCGCATAAAACTTCTCTTTTTCGGAATTGTCGACAGCCTCAAAGGTGCCGTTTTCTTCCCAAATCTTTTGCCACTTTTGTTCGACAAGTTTAAAGTTATAGTTTGCCATAATTCTCCCCTCTTAGTCGATCATATTGCTAATGTCCATCTGCTCGCCATCTGCCCAAAGGTGCTCTAAGTCATAGAACTCTCGGGACTGCTCATTGAGCACATGTACCACTACATCGCTGTAATCGAGCAAAATCCAGCCGGTGCTCTTGCCCTCAATGTGGTGGGGCTCCACGCCGTTTTGAGAAAGCTGAAATTCCGCTTCCTCGGCGAGCGCCTTCACCTGGGTAGACGACGTACCGGTTGCGATAATGAAGTACTCGGTTAAAGCCGTTATTTCACTGACTTTAATGAGCTTGATATCCAAGCCCTTTTTGCTGTCGAGTGCCTTGATAATGATTTCACACTTTTTTTCTGCGTTCATAATATATCTCCTTAGAAACTCGCCCGGCGAGTTTAGTTTTCAGTGTTCAGTTTTCAGTGTTCAGGTCTACCCCTCTGTCACTTCGTGACATCTCCCTTGGAGCGGGCGCCAGACCCTCTGTCACTTCGTGACGTCTCCCTAACAGGGAGTACCTGTCAAGAGGCAATTTAAAGTGGTTAAGATGAAAACCTTTAACAAACTCTGATTGTCTTGTTTGCTTCGCAAACCCAATAATCCAATAATTAAATAGAGCGAAGCGGAACGGGTGAGGGTGTCCCTCCCTCAACATTCGCGAAGCGAATATATCACATTGCTTTAGCAATATATCACTGCGAAGCAATATCACTCGCCGAAGGCGAATATCACTGACTATTACCGCTTGCCTTGCAAGCCGTAATAGTCCCTGGCTGCCAGCGTATCCGGGTGCACCGGAAGACCTGCTTTTTGCAATTTCTTTACCGTAAACGCCGCGCCTTCAAAGACAGCTTTGTCTAAATCGGTATGCGCCCAATGCCGCATCTGCTCCACACCGGGGTAGTCACGCTCGGCGCTGGTGTAATCGGCAATATAAATGATTTTTTCCAACAGGCTCATTGCCGCTTTGCCTGTGGTATGGTAGCGCACGGCGCTGATGACCGCCGCATCCTCTATGCCATACTCGCTCTGTATAAAAAGACTGCCGCTCATCGCGTGCCACAATTTGGGGCTTTGCCGCTCCAAATCGGTGAGCACCATACCGCCCTGCTCCATCATTTGCAACTGCACCTGCGCGGGCGTGTTTTTGGTGCAGTCGTGCACCAAGCCCGCCAGATACGCCTGCTCCGGGTCCGCCCCGTAAATGAGCGCCAACTCTTTTGCCATGTCCGCCACATTGAGCGAGTGAAAAAAGCGGTCTTCCAGCAGGCGGGAGCGCAGGGATGTGATGATTTGGATTTTATCTTTCATAGAGCCTCTCTTTTTGGATATACGCCGCGACTGCCGGCGGCACCAAATCGGCAATGCTTTCGCCGCGGCGGCACTTCTCGCGCACTTCGGTGGAAGACAGCGGCAGCGGTTGCACATCGCTGATGATAAACTGTTCCTCGCGCAAGCCAAGCATCAGTTTGGCAAAATTGCGCAGTTCGCGCACGCTTGTGGTGTCATCGCGCGCATCGCACAAAAGAATTGCGTTTTTTAAAATGCGCTGCGGGTCGCGCCACGTGTTGAAACTCAAGAGCATATCTGTTCCCATAATGAAGTAAAACTGTGCATCGGGGTAAATTTCTTTGAGCTGCTCGAGCGTATCGGCAGTGTAGTTTTTGCCGCCGTTTTTTATTTCGATATCGCAAACTTCGGCGGTAGGAAATGCCAATTTGCACATATTCAGGCGATGCTCCGGCGCCGCCAGGTCGGGCGCTTCTTTGTGCGGCGGGATTGCCGCGGGAATAATGAGGATTTTATCAAAATCCATCGCATTTTCAAACGCCTTCAGCAAATGCAAATGCCCATTGTGCGGCGGGTTAAAGGTACCGCCTAAAATGGCAATTTTATCTTTTTTTGGCTGTTGTTTCATGTAATTTTTCACTGTATCGGTACAGCACAATACTGCCGCCGATGACCTGAATAACTTCGCTGCCGGTTAACTGCGCCAACTGCGCGGCAATCGCCTTGGGCGATTCGGGTGTGGTCTCGAGCAGCACCTTAATTTTAATTAATTCTCTGGCAGTCAGCGCCTCATCCACTTGCTGAATGAGTGCATCGCTGATGCCGCCTTTTCCCGATTGAAACAGCGGCTCCAGGCGGTTTGCCTGTGCCCTGAAGCGGGCTCTTTGTTTGCTTGTCATAATACTCCTTCGCGCGAAGCGCTTCGTAGAAATTCGGAATGCGGAATGCGGAATGCGGAATTAGTGGCGGCAAGGCTTTGCCTTGCATTGAAATGTATTTTCAATTTGGTCGAAACAGCATTCTTTACATTAAGGGGTAATTGTATCGCCCTTTAATCTGAATTATGAATTCAAAAATTCCGGCAGTTCTGCCTGCAGTTTGCGCAGGGCTTTGCCGCGGTGAGAAATGGAATCTTTCTTCGCATCATCCAACTGCGCCATCGTCTTCATACCTACTTTAAAAATCGGGTCATAGCCGAAACCGTTATTGCCCTTCGGGTTTTGCGCAATCACGCCTTCACAAGTACCTTCGGTGCACAAGGTTCTGCCATCGGGCATCACTAAAGTAACGGCGCAGGCATAGTGCGCGGTTCTCTTTCTGCCGGGCACATCAAACAAATCATCGAGCAATTTATTCATATTCGCAAGGTCATCGCCATGCTCACCGGCATAGCGCGCCGAGTAAACACCGGGTGCGCCGCCTAACGCATCCACACACAGACCGCTGTCATCCGCAATCGCGGGAATACCGAGCGCCTTGCTCGCCGCAGTCGCTTTAATTAGAGAATTCTCGGCAAAGGTGGTGCCGGTTTCTTCCACATCTTCCGTAAAGCCCAACTCCGCAGCTGTTTTCACACAAATGCCCATCGGCTCTAAAATGCGGCGCATTTCCGCAAGCTTCTTTTGGTTTTGTGAAGCGAGCGCAAACACAAGCTGCTCCGGCTCTTGTGCCGGTGCTGCCGCTTGCACCGGAGCAATCGGCTGTGCCGGAACGTCTTCTGCCGGGATTTCCTCAACCGGTAATTCTTCGGCAGTTTCGGATGCTTCCTCTTCAATTTCTTCAGCTACTTCGGTTTCTACCTCAACTTCGCCTTCTTCGGCTTCTACCGCTGCTTCGCTTTCTTCTGCGGCGGGTGCTTCGTCTTCCAACTCGCTGAAGAGCGCATCCGCAAAGGCTTCGGCGTTAAAGACCTGTAAATCATCAATGCCTTCGCCCACACCGATATACTTAACCGGAATTTGCAGCTCTTCACGAATGGCAATGACCACACCGCCTCTGGCAGTACCGTCAAGCTTCGTGAGTACAATACCGGTAATGCCTGCCGCCTCTTTAAATAACTTCGCCTGGCTGACAGCGTTTTGACCGGTGGTCGCATCAAGCACCAGCAGCACTTCCTTGTCGGCATCCGGCAATTCGCGCTCAATGATGCGCGAAATTTTATTGAGCTCATCCATCAAATTTTTCTTGTTTTGCAGTCTGCCTGCCGTATCGCAAATAATGACATCTTCGCCCCTGGCTTTACCGGCGGCGATGGTGTCAAACACCACGGCGGCAGGGTCGGCGCCTTCGGCGTGCTTAATCATCTGCACACCGGCGCGCTCTGCCCACACCTCAAGCTGCTCAATCGCGGCAGCGCGGAAGGTATCGGCAGCGCCCAAAATCACCTTTTTGCCCTCGCCCTTTAAGCGCAGTGCCAATTTACCGATGGTGGTAGTCTTACCGGCACCGTTGACGCCTATCATCAAAATGACACTGGGCTTGGTATCCAAATGCATTTCTTCCCCGCCGCTGATCATCTCTTTGACAACTTCGGTAATTGCGCCTTTGAGTTCGCTTGCCTCGGTGATCTTTTCTTCTTTGACTTTTTCTTTTAAGCGCTCGATAATGCGCTCGGAGGTGGCAACGCCGACATCGCTCATAATCAAAATTTCTTCCAATTCCTCATAGAGCTCATCATCGATTTTTTTGAATGATTTCAACATCGAGTCAATCGCGCCCGACATTGAATCTCTGGTTTTCTTTAAACCGTCACTGATTTTTGAAAAAATACCCATAGTTTCTTCCTTTAATGTATTGGCTGTCGGCAGTCAGCAATCGGCAATGCCGCCGAGCACTGAAAACCGAACACTAAATGCCAAGTTTCTTTGAAATTTCGTTTGCCTGCAGTTCGAGCAGTTTGGAAACGCCTTTTTCCTGCATGGTCACGCCGTAAAGCACATCCGCTTCTTCCATGGTGCCGCGCCTGTGCGTGATGGCAATAAACTGAATATGCGCACACATTTTGCGCATGTACTTTGCAAATTTATCGACATTGACATCGTCAAGCGCCGCTTCCACTTCGTCATAAATACAGAAGGGAGCGGGGGTAACTTTGAGAATGGCAAAGAGCAGTGCCACAGCGGCAAGCGACTTTTCACCGCCCGAAAGCAGGGCAATGTTTTGCACATTTTTGCCCGGGGGCTGCACTTTAATCTCGATACCGCACTCGAGCACATTCTCTTCATCCTCAAGCTGCAGCGCGGCTTTACCGCCGCCGAAGAATTCCTGCATGGTCTCGCCGAACTCTTTATTGATTTTAGCAAACTGTGCGGTAAACTGCGCCGACATATTGTTGGTCAGTTCCTTGATGAGTTTGCTCAGTTCGCGCTCGCTCTTTTGCACATCTTCAAGCTGCAGGCTCAGGAAATCGTAGCGCTCCTTAACTTCTCTGTATTCCTCAATCGCCGCCACGTTGACCGAGCCGAGTGCGCGGATTTTCGCCTTGACGGACGACAAGTTGCGCTGGGCTTCGCCGATGTTTTCAATCTTGATGTCGAGCTGCTCCGCCTGCGAGCGGGTCAGTTCGTATTCATCAAAGAGTTTGGCAACGGTGGTTTCATACTCATTTTGCATATTGAGCTTGCGCTCGGAAAGCCTTGCCATTTCGCCCGAAAGTTTTTCGCGCTGCGAAGTGTAGTCCTTTTCCGCGGCGCGCAGTTCGGTGCTGCGCTTTTCAAGGTCGCTTCTCGAGTGAATAATCGCCTCAATATTCTCTTTTGCCTGAGCCGCTTTTTGGCGCAATGCATCGCAGCTCTCGGCGGCTGCGGCAATCGTTTCGCGCAGCGCATCGTTACCCTTTTCGATAGCGGCGATTTCTTCGGCAGTTTTTGCCGCTCTTTGAGCCTGCGAAAGCTTTTGCAGGGTTAAGGACTGAATGGTTTCGCGCTTGGCGGCAATATCCTTGCCGGCTTCCGCAATTTTAATATTGACGGCATTGGCAGTCTCATTGAGCTCGGCGCGCTTGCTTTCCAATTTCTCTTTATCGGCATTAATACTCTCAATGCCCTCTTCAATGTGCGCAATTTCCTGCTCAAGCGCAGCCATTTTCTCATCTGCCTGCCGCGCCTGCGCCCGGAATTGCTCAATTCTCTCAAGCGCACTGTCTTTTTCACTTTGCAGCTGGGCGAGCGCTTCGGCTGCCGCCGTGCATTGCTCCTCAATAAGATTGAGTTCGCCGCGGGTGCGAATGACATCTTCGCCGCCGGAAATGATATCGGCTCTGACCGCTTCCATCTCCGCCTCAATTTTGGCAAGCGCCTGCGCAGCCGCATTGCTCTTTTCAAACGCCTGCTCCGCCTGCTGCTTTAAGGCTTCGCACTCTTTTTCGAGCGCCGCAATTTCGGTGGCGCGCGAAAGCATACCCGTGTTTTTGGCTTTGGAGCCGCCGGTCATCGAACCGCCGGTGTTAATAAGCTGCCCGTCAAGCGTGACAATCTTAAACGCATAGTGATACTGCCTGGCAATCAAAATCGCGGTTTCCAAATCTTCCGCCACAACTGTTTTGCCCAACAGATTTGCGATGATATTTTTATACTGCTTGTCACAAGAGACCAAATTGGTCGCGTAATCGACAAAGCCTTCGCAGTTCTCCAAACCCTTTTGCTCGAGCGAGCGAGGTTCGAGCGCGGCAATCGGCAGGAATGTCACTCTGCCGAGGTTATTTGATTTGAGGTACTCAATAGCGCGCTTGGCATCATTTTGCGTGCCGGTGACCACATTTTGCAGGGCGTTGCCCAGTGCGGTTTCCACGGCAAGAGAATAGGCTTCTTCGGTTTGAATTAAATCGGCAAGCGCTCCGTGCACCCCGCGCAGCACCCCGTGCCTTGCGTGGCGAATGACGGCTTTGACCGCACCCGAATAGCCTTCCATATTCTTCTGCAGCTCTTTGAGCATAGCAAGCTTCTGGTTTTTATTATAGGACTCGGCATTGAGGCGGTCGCACTCCGTTTTGAGTTTGAGCGCCTTGTTCTTGTCGGAAACATACTTTAAGTCATAACCTTCCAAGGTATTGCGGTAGCCCTGCACTGTATCTTCACAGTGCTTCAAGTGAGCGGCACATTCCTCTTTTTCGCTCTGCGCTTTTTCGAGAGCGGCGCGCTTTTGCGCAAGCGCACTGTCCACATCGCTTTGGCGCAGGGTGATTTGCTCGGCACCGGAAAGCGCGGTGGATTTTTCGACCTTTGCATCGGAAAGTGCCAGCTGCAAGTCAGCCAGCTGCCCGGTGTAAGCGGAAAACTGCTTGGTAAATTCTTCGTTTTCATTCATCAGCGCCTGCATGCCGCGGCTCTGCTCTTCGAGTGCGGCGCGCTGCGCGGCAATGGTTTCACCGAGCGTATCAATCTCCGCCTGCTTTTGGGCAATCTGACCATCAATCATTTCCTCGGTGTCGCCCGCCTGCGCGGCTTCGGCACGGATGCGCTCAATGGTGCTTTGATTGTGCTCTATGGTCTGGTTGGCAAGTTCGATTTCGCTCTCTTTGCGAATGGCTTCTTCTTCAAACCCCGCCGCATTCCCGCGCAGGGTTTCAATAACCAAATTCGAGTCCGCATTTTTGGCGTAAATCTCTTCGTTTTCTTTTTCGATTTTTTCGAGTGCTTCCTCGCACTGCTCGTATTGAGCGGAGGCAAGCGTAATCTTCTTCTCCTGCTCGCGCAGCTTATCGTTACTCTTGGTAATCAAATCCAGCCACAAGCCGATTTCGAGGTTTTTCTTTTCCTCGGCGAGCACCAAAAACTTTTCCGCCTTGTCGCTCTGCGTTTTGAGCGGACCGACACGGGAAGACAGTTCATCCAAAATATCGAGCAGGCGCACCATATTCTCTTCCGCCTGCGCGAGTTTACGCTGCGCATCCTGGCGGCGGTAGCGGTACTTGCTGATACCTGCCGCTTCCTCAAAGATTTCGCGGCGCTCATTGCTCTTGGAAGAAATGATGTCGGCAATCTTGCCTTGGGAAATAATCGAGTAGCCGTCTCGACCCAAACCGGTGTCCATAAACAGCTCATTGATATCTCTCAAGCGCACCGTAGCGCCGTCAATAATATATTCACTTTCACCCGAGCGGTAATAGCGGCGGGCAATAGACAATTCATCTTTATCAAAATCAATCTGCCTGTCGGTATTATCGAGCACGAGTGTAACCTGTGCAAAGCCCTGCGCCCGCCTCTCTGCCGTGCCGGAAAAGATGACATCTTCCATGCGCGAACCGCGCAAGGTTTTGGTGCTCTGCTCACCGAGCACCCACCTGACGGCATCCGACACATTGGATTTACCGCTGCCGTTGGGTCCCACAACGGCGGTAATGCCCTTGTGGAAATGCAGCACGGTCTTATCCGGGAAGGACTTAAAGCCCTGCAATTCAATGCTTTTTAAATACATTCTTTCTAATCCTGTTCTCTTACGATTTTGACCTGATAGGCTTCGAGGGAAGCATCAGGTACTATTTTTACCGCATAGCCTGCCTGCAGCAGTTTGCGGATATTTTCTTTTTTCTGCCCCGCCATTTGGGAAAGGTAACGGCTGCCTACGGCGAGAGTATATGCCCCCTGCGGCTGCTCCTGCAAAAGCGCAAGTGCCTTTTCATAATACATCTGCGCCAGGCACAGCTCTTTCAACGCCGGGTGATAGGCGCCTGCCGTGCGCTTGCCGCGCAAGTCTTCGCTTGCATGCAGCCCCACGCGAATGATGCGAATATCTGCTTCTTCAAAAATGCGCATGAGCTTGACACACAACGCCACCGCCTGCTCTACACTCTGCGGGGTGTACTGCCCGCTCTTGTAGAGCCTATCTAACTCGGTGCCTTCGAGCACCACGGTCGGGTAAATGCGCACCGTTGCCGGCTGTAATGCCGCGATGCTTTTCGCCGTGGCGATTGCCTTCTCATCGGTATCGCCGTAGAGCCCCGTCATCATCTGCAAGCCGAGTTCAAACCCTGCCTCTTTAATGAGAGTGGCGGCTTGCACCACATCGGCTGCCGTGTGCCCTCTGCGATTAAGCGCTAACACCGTATTGTCCATACTCTGTGCGCCGAGTTCAATCGCCGCCACGCCGTAGGGCTTTAAAAACGCCAGCACCTCAGGGTTAATCGCATCGGGGCGGGTGGAAATACGAATGCCCGCAAACTCACTGCGATACGGTACGGTGGCTTCAAGCAGTTCCCGCATATAGGCTCTGTCCATCGCCGTAAAGCTGCCGCCGAAAAAGGCAATTTGGTTCTCCCGGTGCTGCGGGTTTTGCAGCGCTGTTTCCAAAACCGCGCTAACATCGGCAGCGCGCAGCGCCTGCTGCTGCCCCGCTATGATGTGCTGGTTGCAAAACGAACAGCACTGAGGGCAACCCGCGTGCGGCACAAAAACAGCAATATTACTCATAGCCCCATCAGCCGCAAGGCTTCTTTCGCGGCAAGCTGCTCTGCCTGCTTTTTGCTTCTGCCGGTGCCTTCGCCGATAATGTTGGAATTGAGCTTGACTGCCACAATAAAGCGCTTGTCGTGGTCAGGACCTGTTTCGCCGACCGTGACATACTCAATGCGCTCTTCGGGGTTTTTCTGAATAATCTCCTGCAGTTTGGTTTTGTAGTCGGTATTCATTTCAATCGCTTCGTCTTGCGCTTCTTTGATGAAGTGCAGCACAAAGGTCTTTGCCGCTTCCATACCGCCGTCAAGGTAAATCGCGGCAATGAGCGCTTCAAACGCATCCGCTAAAATAGAAGGTCTGCTTCTGCCGCCGGTATGCAGCTCGCCTTTCCCCAGATACAAATATTCGCCCAGCGAAATTTCATTTGCAAAGCGGTGCAGCGCTTTTTCGCACACCAGCGCCGAGCGCACTTTGGTCAATTCCCCTTCGGGAAAGTCGTTGTGGTTGGTAAACAGATACTCCGCGGTGATAATGCCGAGCACCGAGTCGCCCAAAAACTCCAGGCGCTCATTATACTTTGTGCCGGCACCCTTCTCATTGGCATAAGACGAGTGGGTCAGCGCGGTTTTAAGCAACTGTTTATCTTGAAATTCGTAACCGATAATCTGTTCTAACTGTTCCATCATTTCCTTTTCTTTCTCTAAACTAAGCCCGTTTTATTCGCGGCTGAGATTGCTGATTAAATCTGCCAGAGTGCCGACATCTTCAATGCCGTAAAGGTCATCTTCATCGGCAACAAAATCAAACTTCCTGCTCATTTCAAAAAGCATATCCACAATATCTTCTTCATGGGCGCGGATTTCTTCAAAGGTAGTCTCTTTGGTGATATCTTCCTTGTCTATTTCAAAGTGTTGCGCAATATAATCGACTAACGTTTCCCAAACCATTACGCTTCTCCTCCACACCTGCTTCGCAGCAAAGGCATATAACATCCCATTTTTACATATATATAATATAATAATATTTTAAAGTAAATAAGTCAATAAAAAAATCACGGCGCAGCAAAATTGCTGCACCGGGATTTTTGTTTTCGGTTTTCAGTGTTCAGTTTTCAGTAATTGGCAATTTATCAAAATAGGCTAAAGAGCGCGCCGCGAGCGCCGCATAGCGCTCTTTTTTATCGCGGATTTTCGGCTCTATGGGCGGTAAAATACCGAAATTTGCGCCCATCGGTTGAAAATCTTTGACAGTCGGGTCGGTGATGTAGTGAGTGAGCGCCCCCATCATTGTATATTCAGGCAGCACCAAGCCTTCTTTGCCCTGCAAGAAAGCAAGCGCGTTTATCCCTGCCAAAATGCCGCTCGAAGCCGACTCCATATAGCCTTCCACACCGGTGATTTGCCCGGCAAAGAAAATGCGCGAATCGCTCTTGAGCTGCAGGGTGCTCTCAAGCACCTGCGGGGAATTGATAAAGCAGTTGCGGTGCATCACACCGTAGCGCACAAACTCGGCGCGGTGCAGCGCAGGAATGAGGGAAAAGACACGCTTTTGCTCCCCGAATTTTAAATTGGTTTGGAAGCCGACAAGGTTATACATCGTGCCGGCGCTGTTTTCTTTGCGCAGCTGCAAAACCGCCCACGGGCGGTGCCCGGTTTTCGGGTCGGTCAAGCCCACGGGTTTCATCGGTCCGAAGCGAATGGCATCGTTGCCGCGCTTGGCAAGTTTTTCAATCGGCATACAGCCTTCGTAAACATCAAAATCATGCACCACCGCGCTTTCGGCGGCAATGAGCTGCGCGTGAAAGGCTTCGTATTCTTCTTTATTTAACGGGCAGTTGAGGTAATCATCCTCCCCGCCTCTGTCGTAGCGCGACTGGCTGAAAGCAAAGCTTCTGTCAATACTCTCGGCGCTGACAATCGGCGCCGCCGCATCGTAAAATGAGAGCGCATCACCGCACTTTTGGCGAATGCTTGCAGCAAAGTTTTCTTCGGTCAACGGCCCGGTTGCAACAATCACCGCACCCTGCGGAAAGTCACTGACAACCTCATTGACTACGGTGACATTGGGGTGGTTTTTGACCTTTTCGGTCACCATAGCGGAAAACAACTCTCTATCGACCGCCAAGGCACCGCCGGCTGGCACAGCCGTTTCCAGCGCGCAGGCAACACACAGCGAACCGAACCGCTGCATTTCCGCTTTGAGCAAACCTGCCGCCGACTCCTGCCGCTTGGCTTTAAACGAATTGGAGCAAACCAACTCGCAGAAATTTTCACTTTTATGCGCCGGTGAAAACTGCCGGGGTTTCATTTCATAAAGCGTGACCTGCACGCCCCGGTTTGCCAAGTACCACGCCGCTTCGCAGCCGGCAAACCCCGCACCGATAATACTGATTGATGTTGTCATAAATAAACCCTTTAGACAATTGAATAGTGAATAATGAATAATTACTGAAAACTGTAATGAAAAAGAGAGGCAACCCTCTCTTTTTTCATTACTTTTTCGCTTTTTTCTCTACCTTTTTGGAATAGCCGCAGCCTTCCTTTAAGCAGGCGAGCACGCCACCCTTTTGCTTAAACAAGGTCGAACCGCAGTTCGGGCATTCTTCCTCGGTCGGCTCATCCCAAGTCATGAAAGCGCAAGCGGGATAATTGGAACAGCCGTAGAATTTATAGCCCCTCTTAGACTTTTTGGCGACCACCTGTGAGCCGCACTGCGGGCACTTACCGGCGGTATTAACCACAAAGGGCTTGGTGTTTTTACATTTGGGGTAATTCGGGCAAGCCAAAAACTTACCGAACCTGCCGATTTTAATGACCATATTGGCGCCGCACTTTTCGCACTTAACATCGGTCTCTTCTTCTTTGAGCTTGATTTTGACACCTTCCATCTCTTTTTTGACTTTGCCGAGATTGTTTTCAAAATCATCATAGAATTCGTGGAGCATATCCACATAATTCTGCTCGCCCTGACCGATATCATCCAGGCTTTGCTCCATCTGTGCGGTAAATTTAACATTGACAATTTTCGGGAATTTCTCTTCAAGTAAATCCGTAATCGCTTCACCGAGTTCAGTCGGCTTAATGTGCCTGCTCTCGCGCACCACATATTCGCGCGCCAAAATTGTGGACAAAATCGAAGCATAGGTGCTCGGTCTGCCGATGCCGTTTTCTTCAAGCGTTTTAATCAGCGCCGCTTCCGTATAGCGTGCGGGCGGCTGGGTGAAGTGCTGGGCGCCGTCAAGGCTTCTCAGGCGCAGTTTATCGCCCTGCTGCAATGCAGGCAAAGCACCGCCGGTTTCTTCCTCGTCACTTGACTCTTCGTAAAGCCTTGTATAACCGTCAAACTTCACGGTGTAGCCCGATGCCTTAAACAGGCAATCGGCAGCCGTGATATCGACTTTGACCGTATCCTGCAGGCAGTCTGCCATCAGCGCTGCCACAAAGCGCTCCCAAATCAGCTTATAGAGCTTGACCTGGTCGCGGCTTGCACCCGATGCCGCAAACACTTCGGGTGTGATTAATATATTGGTCGGGCGGATTGCCTCGTGGCCATCCTGCACCTTATTTTTCTGCTTAAAGTAGCGCTGCTTTGCCGGCACATACTCTTTGCCGAAATGCTCGGCAATATATGCCTTGGCACTCGCGCGCGCTTCATCGGAAATTCTCAAAGAGTCCGTTCTCATATAGGTGATCACACCGAGGGTGCCGAAGCCAGGCACATCCATACCTTCATACAGTTCCTGCGCCACTTTCATTGTGCGCTTAGACTGGAAGCCCAATTTGCGCGAGGCTTCCTGCTGCATAGTGGAAGTAATAAACGGCGGCTGCGGCGACTTTTTGCGCACGCTCTTGACCACGCTTTGCACATGGTACTCGGCACCTTCCAACTGAGCCAGTACCGCATCGGTCTGCTCTTTGTTGGTCAGCTTAACTTTCTTGCCGTCTTTACCGTAAAACGCGGCTTTAAACTGCTTTTTGGAAGAAGGCGGCACCAGCTTTGCGGTGATTGACCAATACTCTTCCGGCCGGAACGCGCGAATTTCTTTTTCGCGGTCCACAATCAGGCGCAGCGCTACGGACTGCACTCTGCCTGCGCTCAAACCTCTGCGAATTTTCTGCGAAACAAAAGGCGACAGGCGATAGCCGACCAGGCGGTCTAAAATACGCCTTGCCTGCTGGGCATTGACCAAATCCATATCAATGGCTCTGGGCTGTTTCATACCCGCCTCAATACCGCTCTTGGTAATCTCATTAAAGGTGACTCTGTCCGCCGCATTCATATCTAAACCCAAAAGGGTTGCCAAGTGCCAGGAAATCGCTTCCCCTTCGCGGTCAGGGTCGGTTGCAAGCAACACATGGTCACTCTTTTGCGCCGCTTCCATCAGGCGGTTAACCAACTCCGCCTTGCCTTTGACAACGGCATATTTCGGCTCAAAATCGTGGTCGACATCGACACTCAATTTAGAGCCGGGCAAATCTCTGACATGCCCGTTGGAGGCAACGACCGTATAGTCCTTACCCAAGTACTTTTTGATTGTGCTTTTTTTCGTTGGTGACTCAACGATAACCAAAGTTGACATATATTACCTCAAATAAAAATTATAAATTTTTATAGTTAACCATTAAAGTGCAACACAGCGTGTTGCCACCTCTAATTCCGAACTCCGCATTCCGCATTCCGCATTAAAAAGTGTCAGTTCTGTCGATACCGCCTGCCCTCAAGGGCAACCACGGCATCCATCAGCTCCAGACTTGTCAGTTCGGAAAGCACCTCCGAGAGGGAAAGCGCGGTCAAAGTGCTGATTTCATTAATATGCTTTTCTCCCGTTTCCAGGCTGTCGTAGACTAAGCGCGTTTTCGGAGAAAGACCTGTAACGCGTTTCTTCTCATCGCATTGAAACTCGATTTCGCGGTCCACCGCTTCAATTTTGGTTGGCGGCAAATCGCGGTAAATATCTTCATTATCGCGAATGTCATATGCCACGGCTTTTTCGATGTCAATGCAATCGGGATACTGCGCTTTATAGTTGCCTAAGATATCTTCTACCCCGACAACAATACCCGCGCCGTCGCGAATGAGTTCATTGACCCCTTGGAATTCCGAATTATAAATACCGCCGGGAACGCCGTAAACATCTTTGCCGTATTGCCTGGCAAAATTTGCCGTAATCAGCGAACCCGATTTCGGGCTTGCCTGCACCACGACCGTGCCCAATCCCAAAGCGGCAATGAGCCGGTTGCGAATGGGAAATGAAAGGCGGTTAGCGGAAAAAGTCGGTTCAAATTCACTGATAATTGCACCGCTTTGCGCGACTGCCGCGCGCAGTGCTTCATTGTCTTTAAAGTAGCCGCCGTCAAGCCCGCTGCCGAGCACCATCACGGTTTTACCGCCGGCAAGAACCGCGCCTTTATGCGCCGCGGAGTCAATACCGAGCGCACCGCCGCTGACAACCACCGCACCGCCGGCACTCAATGAGTACGCCAGGCGCGTTGCCACATTCAAGCCGTAGTAAGTGGCTTTTCTGGCGCCGACAATGGAAATAAACGGCAAGGTGTTGAAATCTATCTTCCCCTGCACATACAGCACACAGGGGTAATCGGGCATTTGCAAAAATACCTGCGGGTAGTCGGAAGACTCCGGCGTTAATATTGTATAACCCTTGCGCGCACAATATTCTATAATTTCCTCGCTTTTTTGAAGCGATTTGTCCAGTAACTTTTCTATTTTCGGCTTGGTAAACAACTGCGCGTAGTTTTCGCACGCATACAGCTGCTCAATCCCGCCGTAGGTTTGCAAAATTTTTGCCGTATTGGCACCGGCGCCTAATTTTTGCGCCGCCCATAACCAGTAAAGCGTATTGCTCATTTTGACATCTCATACATCAGGACAGTCGCTGCCTGAGAAGCATTAAAACTCTCCGCTCTGCCCGCCATAGGAATGGTAACGGGGGTACCGAGCGCAAGAATTTCTTCACTTAAGCCGTTCGCTTCATTGCCCACTGCGGTGATCATACCGCTCTTGCCGGCAAGGGTGGCAACATCTGCCGCATCACTGTCAATGACAGAACAGTAAAGGCTCATACCTTTACGCTTTGCCTCTTGCAAAAAAACGAGCTCATTTTCCGCTTCTATGACAGGGAAGCGAAACACGGCGCCCATCGAGGCGCGCATCGCTTTCGCACCGAAGGGGTCACAGCAGCCGCAGGCAATCATACCCGACAGCCCGAAGGCTTCCGCCGTGCGCAGCATGGTGCCGAAGTTGCCGGGGTCGCGCACATTCTCGAGCAACAGGTATTTCCCCGCAGGCTCTACTTCCGAGAGAGCTTGCGGCTTTTTACAAATGCAAAAAATACCCTGCGGATTTTTAGTATCTGCCAACTTGTCGCAAACGGCATCCGTAATCTCATAACACTGCGCGCTTGCCTGCAGAATGCTTGCGCACGCTGCCGACTGTGCCATTTTTTCGCTGACAAAGCAGCTTTCAATCGCCACCTGGTTGCGCGCCGCATCTTCACACAGGCGCAATCCTTCCGCCAAAACAAAGGCAGAACTGCGGTCGTTTTTAAGCGAGCAGGCATATTTGATTTTCGGGTTGTTTCTGCTCGTAATCTTTTCCATCGGCACTCCACGGTTTCTTGTGTGGTATCTGCGGAAAGAATTCCGCAATTATATAGTATAGTAAGTGAAGAAGCATTTTTCAAGTGATTTTTTTTCACTTCTTGGTTTTGCCTGTCTGCCGCCGCTGATTTTCAATCTTTACGCCTACCCGGCTTTTCGAGCGCAAAATGCGGCACTCTATTATAGTAATATATTAATTAAAACTATTTTACATAGTGTAATACTTATGCTATACTATTGACAAATGCATACAGCACTCAAAGGAAGGATATAACCATGGATATAGCATTACTTGCTCATGCAAAAGATTATATTGATGACATGGCAAAAGGCATTCACCCGCTCACTAAAGCAGAGATTCCGGAAAATGATACACTCAATAATGTGCGCA
The DNA here is from genome assembly GCA_017432485.1 of Clostridia bacterium. GTDB lineage: Bacteria > Bacillota > Clostridia > Oscillospirales > Acutalibacteraceae > RUG714. Next base: position 41,378 of record JAFRJB010000068.1, on the reverse strand, counting down.
TTTCCCGATGCCTGTTTTTTGTTTCGGAAGTTTTAGAAGAAGTTATTGCCAACGGCGGTGTTAGCGCGCCCGCACCTGCCAAGCGAGAAAAAAAGGTGGAGTTTGCGCCGGAAGAAATAGATTGGAGTGCTTTCACATACAGCGAAATTCCGACAGGCATTTCTCAAATTACCAAACAAATTAATGACTGCAGACCTGAAAATATGAAGCACTTAAAAGTGACTGCCCTGACGGATTGGCTGGTAGATATCGGTCTGCTTACAGTTATCACTACCGGTGATAAAAAGCGCAAGGAACCCACTCGAAGGGGCGTGGAAATGGGAATACTCTTAGAGGAGCGCACCGGTATGTACGGGACCTATACGGCGGTACTGTATAATGAAAATGCGCAACGCTTTATTATTGATAATCTCTCCGCCGTGATTGCCGGAGGCTTCAATAAAAAACGCAGTAGAGAAGAAACTGCACCGGAAAACTAAACGGGGCTCTCACAGCCCCGTTTCTGTCAACTGTATTCTGTCAACCGTAAAAAAGAGGAGGCTGAGCCTCCTCTTCCTTTATCTGACTTTGTAAATATTAACTTCGTAAGCTCTCAGGTAATCCACCGCGCCGGCGTAGTTGGAAAGCACCAAATCCCCTTGCGCCGCTCTGGGTCGCGGCAACCTGTCGGCAGTCAAGTTCATTTCAATGTAGAACTTGCCCTCTTCGCTCTCGCGGAATAAGCAGAAAGTTTTGTCGTTGGTCTTAAGCGGAATAAAGTCGCCGTAAACCATTGTCTGCTTATTCTCTTTTCTCAAAGCCATCAGCGCCTTGTAATAGTTAAACGGACTGTCTGCTTCGGCAATTTCGCTTGCGGCATTGCACTCTAAGTAGTCGCCGTTAACGCGAATCCACGGGGTACCGGTGGTAAAGCCCGCATTTTCGCTCGTATCCCAGCAAATCGGTGTTCTGGAATTGTCGCGGCTGCCTGCCAGGATGGTGCTCCAAGCCTCATCCTGCGTTTTACCTTTCTTAAGCAGAGCGGCAAATTTATTAATCGACTCGACATCGCGAATTTCGCTCATATCGTTAAAGTCGCAGTTCATCATGCCGAGCTCTTCACCCTGGAAGATATAGGGGGTGCCTCTGCCGGTCAACAGCATCGCGCCGATGAGCTTAGACAGCGGCTTTCTGTATTTCTTATTGGGGTTTACCTTGGAAACCATACGCGGGTTGTCGTGGTTTTCAATCACCAATGTCGGCCAGGAAGAACCGTGCAGCTCTAACTGATACTTGGTAAAGAGTTGCTTGAGATATTTCAAATCATATTCATAATCGCTCCAGCGCTCTTTGCCCGGGGTTTCCAACTGGTCAAATAAGAAAGTTTCGCGAATTTCCTCGCGGGAATCATCTACAAGATATTTTGCCATTTCCACGCCGATGCCGCCGGTCTCACCCACACAGAAGCTGTCGGGGAATTTCTTGAAGGAATTCTCATTGAGTTCGTGCAGATATTCTTGAAGGTGCGGCCCCCAGAAATAGTGCTCACCGCCGTAGCCGATGACTTCACCGACCAGCGGGTTACCGTCGGGCAAACCTTCGGTCTTGGAGATAAGGTTAATCACATCCATGCGGAAACCGTCAACACCCTTTGCCAGCCACCAGCTGACCATATCCGAAACCTCGGCGCGCACTTCCGGATTATCCCAATTCAAATCCATCTGCTTGGTCGAGAACAGGTGCAGTGCCCACTCATCGAGTTCGGGGTAATAATTCCACGCCGAACCGGAGAACAGGGAAGTCCAGTTATTGGGCGGTACACCTTCGCCTTTGCCCTTGCGGAAGATATAGTAATTCTTATACTTTTCATCGCCGGCAAGCGCCTTTTGGAACCACTCGTGTTCATCGGAAGTGTGGTTGACCACCAAATCCATTACCAGCTTCATGCCTCTGGCGTGGATGCCCTCGAGCATTTCATCGAAGTCTTCCATCGTGCCGAACTCGGTCATAATCTTCTTATAATCGCGAATATCGTAGCCCATATCATCATTGGGCGAGTCATAAATCGGGCTGAGCCACAGCACATCGACACCCAAATCTTTAAGGTAATCAAGCTTGGAGATAATGCCCTGCAAATCGCCGATACCGTCACCGTTAGAGTCTTTAAACGAGCGCGGATAAATCTGGTAAATGACCGACTCTTTCCACCACTTCGGGTCAACTTCCTCTTTGGTGATTACCTTTTCGGGGGTATAGCCGATTAATTTGCATAAATGCTCTACCGTTTCCATCGGCAGCTTATCGCCGAGCAGCTTTTGAATAGAAGTCAGGCGCATATTGCCGACAAGCGGATTGTGAATAACTTTATCCGGAATACCGGCGTGGTAAGCGACCATTGCCACCAAATCATTCCCCACAGGGGTTGCCATGACTTCGCTTAATGTACTTTGCGGTGTGATAATCATTGTCATTACCTTCGGGAGTGCCCTTCAGGCAGCCCCCGCCCTTTCACATATTTACTCATAAATTTTACCACATTCAGCGGCGCTTTTTCAATGTTATTATTAACAATTATTTATAAACGCGTTAAGCGATTTTACCAAAGATTTTAAGAAAAGTTTTCGCGCTCCCAAATTTTGATAATTTTTTTCACTTTTTTGATTTACCATTACTATCCCGCAACGATATTTATCAAAAAGAAAGAAGTGAAAAAAATGAAATCCACCGCCCTCCCCTTGCCCGCAAAAGTCGGCGAAAAAGAAACCGTTTCCATCTTCAATATTGTCTTTGCCAAAAAAGGCACTGTCTTCCTGCTCAACCTGCTGCTGGCGGGAGTTGCCTTTTTGAGCGCGCGCTGCAATATTTTAACCTACTGCTCCCCCTTTGCCTTTGCGCTCGCCTGCGCCGCGCCCGGAGAACTGCTGCCTGCCGCGGTCATCGGTGCCGCCGCAGGCTACCTGACATCGGGGTATGAAATTGTCCCCGCCCGCTACCTGGCAGCGCTCATTTTTGCCGTGATTATGGGGCGCATCTTTTCCGAAAAAACAAAGAAAAACCCGCTCTTTGCCGGTTTAATTGCGCTGCTTGGCTGTGCGCTCAGCGGTATTGTCACTTCACTGTTGCTCGATGAAGTGCAGGTCACACTCATTCCCTATACTGCCGAAAGTTTTATTGCGGCGGCAAGCGCCGTCTTTTGGGCGGGGACGCTCAATACGCTCAAAAAAGTCAAAAGCCTGAGCGCTCTGAGTGAGAGTGAAACCGCCTGCCTGCTCGTTTCCGTGTTTTTAGTAATACTGAGCTTGAGTTATATTCGCATTTATGAAATTTCTCTCTCGGGAGTTTTGGCGTGCTTAACCATTCTCATCAGTGCCTACTACGGCAAAATGGGTGCCGGCGCCATGGCGGGTATCGGCGGCGGGATTGCCCTGGGCTTCGGCAGCGGAAATGCGCTGAGCTTTGCCGCGCTTTCGGTGAGCGGATTATTTGCGGGATTGGGTGCTTCTCACTCCCGCCTGCTCAGCGCCGTTGCGCTTGAAGCCGGTATCGCCGTGCCGCTGCTGTTTGGCGTGGACAACCCGGTGAATTACACCCCGTTTATCGAAGCAGGTATTGCGGCAGTCATTTTTTTGCTGCTGCCTAAAAAGTTGCTCAATAAAGTGCGCTTTTTTAATATGAACCAAGTCAGTGTGGGCACCGCTTCGCTGCAGGCGCACGCGGTTTCCCGCCTGCGCTATGCTTCGGATGCACTCGGTGATGTGTGCACCGGGCTCTACGAAATCAAAGAAAAAAGCACCGCCGCACTTCCTGCCAAAAAAACGGTCATTTACCTCAACACCATGCACAAAACCTGCGAAAAGTGCGGCTTAAAATACTACTGTTGGGAAAAAGAAAAAGAGCGCACGGTCGCGGTCTTTAAACAAGTTGAAAAACAGCTTGAAGAGCAGCTGCCTCTTACCCCCGAAACCCTGCCGCAAAACTTCGGCAAGGTCTGCATTCGCTCGAAAGTGCTCCTCAAAAACTTCACCTTAGAGCACACCGCTTTTATGGCAAATCGCCTTGCCGCCAAAAAGGCGGAAAGCATGCGCGAAGTGATGAGCGTGCAGTTTGATGCGCTCTCACAGCTGCTCTTTGATTTGTCGGAAGATATGGAGCAAAAAGAATTTCCCGATGCCGACAAAACCGATGCGCTGTTGGAACTGCTCGACTACTGCGGTGCGGAATATCTCAATGCCGCGGTGCTTACGGATGAGCAGCTGCATATGCGCATCAACCTGCGCATTCCCTACCGCCAGGAGGTGCTGGAAAAGGAAGCGTTCTTGGAGGATTTAGAGAGCATTTGCGCGCGCAGCTTTGAGGCGCCGCAAATCACGGCTTTTGACAACACGCTCAAGCTCAGTTACTACGAAAAAGCGCTCTACGCCTGCTCCTTCGGCGCATGCCAAATCAATGCCGCCGATAACAGCTGCTGCGGGGATGCTTATGAACTGATTAAAGACTACCGCGGCAAAAGTGCCGCCGTGCTTGCCGACGGAATGGGCAGCGGGATGCTGGCGCACCTCAATGCTTCTTTGAGCACGCGCATCATGGCAAAGCTGCTTGCCGCCGGTTTCTCGGCGGGTGCCGCCATCAAGGTGGTCAATGCCGCGCTGATGGTCAAAGACAGTGACGAGAGCTTCTCGAGTTTAGATTTGGTGAGTGTCGATTTATTTACCGGCAAGGCGGATTTTTATAAAGCGGGTGCGGCGTTTTCACCGGTGCTCAAGGGCAATAAACTCGTTAAAGTCGAGCTTTCCGGTATGCCGGTCGGCATTTTGGAAAACGCCGATTTTTCCCACAGCAGCCTGCATTTGAGCGAAGGTGACATCATTGCCCTTGTTTCCGACGGCGCTACCCAAGGCAACAGCGAGTGGCTCGGGCAGTTACTTGCCGCAAGGCGCGGCGAAAGCGCACAAACGCTCGCAAAAGAGATAGCCGAAACCGCGCGCCGCAAAGCGGACACCGCCCACCGCGACGACATCAGTGCCGTGTGCATACGCATAGAAAAAAATGAGTGAAGGGCTTGCACCCTTCACTCATTTTTCATTTATGATTTTGCTTTTGCTTTTTTCTTTTTAGGCAATGGCTTTGCGAGCGCCTCGTGATTGAGCATACCCGACTTGCGCGCCTGCAGCACCATTTCCAACTGCAGCAAAAACTGATTGCCCGCACCCGCAAGGATACCGAAAACAATATCAAAAATCATGGCATCCATCAGTGCCTTGGCGGGAATACCGAGCCACTGGAAGAAGACCACATATGCCAACAGGTTAGCACCCGGTACGGGCGGCGTTGCCACAAAGAGCAGTACCGCAAAAATAATCGCCGAAATAATCCAGAATAAATCAATCTCCACCTGATAGATGTGCGCGGCATACATCGTAAAGATCAGTGTACCGATGGCACTCATCGGCATGTAGAGCACCAAGCCCTGCGGCAGGGATACATTGGTATAGGTTTTATCTATGCCCAAATACGAAGTGCACGAGCGCTTGGTGTGTTCAAACGATTCATCCAAAGAGGCTGTTTTAAGCGCGGTAAAAAACGGCTTTTCCACCTTTTTACCGATGACAAGCGGTGAAACCTTTAAGCGCAGCGAAACATACAACAGCGTGATAATCATCATCCCGACCGATGCGCCGACAGACAGTGCCAGCGGTTTCCACATGCCCTTCAGCGTCTCTGTTTGCTTATTGGCAATTTCCAAAAACAAAAACAGCCCGGTAAACAGCGGCACCAACTTACTCATCCAAGCGGCAAGTTTGAGGCCGACCATATTGATTTGGCGGGTCAGTGTTTTGACATCCTTTACCTGACTGCCTAAAGACAGCAGCGCGGCGCCGAGCACAAATGCCACAAAAATCAACTGCGGCGTGTTAGCGGATTTAAACGGTTCTATAATATCGGAAGGAATAATTTCTCTGCCGTATTCCAAGAGCCTGTCCATAATATTTGTGCTGAACCAGCCTTGCGAACTGACCAACTGCATCAGCGGCAGGGCGACAACCACACCGGAAGAAGCAATGATAAAACTGAAGACAAAATAGCGCACCACAACATTCGTGCTGTGCCCGCCCTGTTTGTCAATGCGCTTGGTGTTGAGCATGGTGGTAATGACCGTAAAGAAAATAATCGGTCCGGATATGGCGTTGAGCATGCGTATCCACAAATTATATGCCGGTGTTAACAGGTATGTATTGATGGTGCCCTGCCACATATCCGGGATAATGTAGTAGCCTGCCAAGCCCAACAAAATGCCGATGGCAATCGCCGAGAATATCATCACGCACGGATTGGTTTCTTTAACGGGAATTTTGAGTTTGAGCGTATTCTTGCCGAAATTATAGCTGTACTTCGGCGTTAAGCCCACCGCAGTTTGCAGCGAACTGTTCCATTCTCCCAGCTCTGCATTCGTTTCGCTTAACGGATTAAACGCTTTGCCGGGGATCTCTATTTTAATAAACGGGTAGAAAAATGAGCTTTCCACACTCACCTGCACCTGCGTTTCCTCGCCGAGCGCTTCCTGCACGCGCAAAAGTACCTCCTCAATAAGCAGGCGCACGCGTAAACCGGTGCGCTTTTGCAGTTTAAAGCGCGCCATTTGTGTGAGCAACCAATCGGAAATTTCATCAATGCTTTGGTTGCTTAAGTTGCTTTGCATAGAGTCGTATTCTTTTTTAATTCTCATACCAAATTCCCTTTGTATGTAATGTTATTTAAATTCCACAATCGTCACGCCGTCTTCCCCTTCGCCGTATACACCTAAGCGGAAGGATTTAATGCGCTTGTTTTTGCGCAGGTACTGTTGCACCATACTGCGCAGTACGCCGCTGCCCTTGCCGTGAATGATGGTGGCTTCTCCCAAGCCGTCCATAATCGCTCTGTCCATAAAAATGTCGAGCGCATCGCGCGCTTCCTCGGCGGTTTTGCCGCGCAAATCGCAGCGGTTGTTGACCGCAGAAGAAACCTTTTGCTCGAAGCGGTCGTTGCGCGCGGAGACGGTGCGCCGCTTCGGTTTTTCGGCAGGCTTTTTATCGAGCAGCACCAAATCATCCTGTTTGACTCTCGACTTTAAAAAGCCCATCTGCACTTCCACCATACCATTGGCATTTTTCTCGCTGAGCACCGTGCCCGCCTGGTGGAAACTCTTGCAAAATACATTGTCGCCGACCTTCACATCGCGCGGCAGTTGATAGTCGCGGTACTCATCATCAATGAGTGCGAATTCATCTGCTGTCAAGTCTTCCAAAGCATCAATGCTCTTGTTAATCTTTTGCTTGGCAAGGCGAGCGCGCTCTTGCGCGGAATGCTCCTCGCGCTTGAGGCGGTTGAGTTCATCGAGCAGTGCCTGCGACTCGCGCTTGGCTTTTTCGGTGATACGCTTTGCCTCGGTCTTGGCTTTTTCGAGCTCTTTATCGCGCAGGGTTTGCACTTCTTCTTTGAGCTTTTTCGCCTGCTCGGAATCGCGCTTGGCCTTTTCGGAAAGCAGTGCCGCTTCTTTGGTTTTGCTTTCAAATTCCATGCGGCTTTTTTCGACTTTTTCCACCACCGTTTCAAAGCGGCGGTTTTCACCGCTGATGAGTTTCTCTGCTTTTTCGATAATCGCTTCATCCATTCCCAAGCGCTGCGAAATGGCAAAGGCATTACTTCTGCCGGGAATGCCCAGCACTAATTTATAGGTCGGTTTAAGCGAATCTACATCAAATTCGCAAGAAGCGTTTTCGACACCGTCCGTTTCCAAAGCATACTGCTTAATTTCGGCATAGTGGGTTGTCGCAGCAATCTTGGCGCCCTGCAGGCGCAGCTGCTCTAAAATTGCCTCTGCCAGCGCCGCACCCTCTACCGGGTCGGTACCGGCGCCCAATTCATCAATAAGCACAAGGCTCTTATCATCAGCGACTTGCAGAATGTCAATAATGTTTGTCATATGCCCGGAGAAAGTGGAGAGCGACTGTTCAATGGACTGTTCATCGCCGATATCCACCAAAATTTTATCGAACACGGAAACTTTGCTCTCATCGGCACACGGCAGCATCAGCCCGCACATCGCCATCGCACAAAACAGCCCGATGGTCTTGATGGATACGGTCTTGCCGCCGGTGTTCGGGCCGGTAATGACCAAAGTCGAAAAGTCTTTGCCCAAGCGCACATCAATGGGTACCACCGCTTCTTTGGGAATAAGCGGGTGGCGGGCTTTGCCGATGTCGATAATTCCCTCATTGTTAATTAACGGCATGGAAGCGCGCATTTTAAACGCCAACTGCGCTTTGGCAAAAATCAAATCCAGCTCCAGTGCGTTTTTAAAAGAGGCGCGAATATGCTCGGCAAACGCCGCGGTTTCGGCAGAGAGTTCCATGAGAATTCTCTCCATTTCATCGCGCTCTTTACCTTCTAAGACTTTAATATCATTATTGAGATTGACCACCCCGGCAGGCTCGACAAACAGTGTCGCGCCGGTGGCGGAGGTATCGTGCACCATACCGGGCACTTCGGAGCGGTACTCGCTCTTGACAGGCACCACAAATCTGCCGCCGCGGAAAGTGACCACACTATCCTGCAAATATTTGGAATAGGCGCCGGAATGAATCATATGGTCTAACTGGTTACGAATTTTTGCCGATGCCTCGCGCATTTTGCGGCGAATGGAATACAGTTCCGGCGAAGCATTGTCCGCCATTTCATCTTCGGAAAGAATGCAGGCAAAAATGCGATCTTCCAAATAGTGGTTGGCATACAGCCCCTCAAAGTATTTATCAAGACTTGTCTTCACTCCTTCGCAGTGGTTGCGCCACTCCTTGAGCAGGCGCACGCCGCGCAGCATTTGGGCTGTTCTGAGCAACTCGCGCATATTGAGCGCACCGCCCGCCGTGGCGCGCGAAAGAAAAGCGTTGACATCACTGATGCCGCGAAAGTTCGGGCCGCCGAACTTGGCAATCAAGGTGTACGCATCTTCGGTTTGTGTTAACAAAATCTTGACATAGTCCTGATTGCCCGAAGGGCGCAGTGCCGCAGCCCGCTGCAGGCTCTCTTCACACATGCACTCCTGCGCAAGCAGTTCTAATATCTTATCTAATTCGATGGCTTTTAAATGTCTGTTCATTTTCCTCACAATTTGCTGTTGCCTGTCGGCTACGGCGCTATTTTACCGTATTATAAAACTCCAGCGCGGAGAAGTTCTTTTGTGTTTGGCAAAGTAAAAACTTTTCCGAAATATCACTTAACACCCCGAGAGCCTCATCACTCAGGGTAAAAGAAAACACTTGTTTTAGTTGTGCATAAATTATGTAGCGCATGGCGGAAACCACGCTCATATTCAGCGCTTCGCCGCCCTTGTGGCATTTGTCGCAATACAGTTCACCCGACTGCGGCACAAAGTACATCACGGAGCTCTCAAACGCCCCGCAGCCCGCGCAGGCCTCGAGCGCCGGCATATACCCTGCCATTGAAAGCAGGCGCAGCTCGAAAATCGCCTTGAGCTGAGAAGTCGGCTTTTGCCCTTTTTCCAAAAAATACAGGCAGTTTAAGAGCAGTTTCAAATAATCGGCGGCATTCTCTTCACTCGGTGCGAGTTCAATAAGCAGCTGTGAAAAGTAGCCGGCAAGTGCAATCTTAACAATATCATCGCGCAAGCCGAAAAACACTTCAATCGGTTCCGCTTCGCGAATAACATATTTGTCGGCAGAAGCCCAAATGCTCATTTCGGAATAACAAAAAAGGCGGGTGGCCGACAGAGCCTTACTTTTGACATTGCGAGCCCCTCTGGCGAACGCCCGGATAACGCCTGCCTTTTCGGTAAGCATCGTTACAAGGCGGTCTGTCTCGCCGACGTTATTTTCTTTAATGATGATTGCCTTCGTCTGTATTAACATTCTTAATTGTATTTTCCTTGCGTTTTGCGCAAAATTCCAAATAAGCCTTCACACTGCCTGTGGACCGAAAATGTTCCCACAGCCTGTCTTCTTCGCGCTCCATGCGACCACCTCGATAATAGTATTTTCCGTTTCAAGAAAAATACACGAGGGAATATTTACTAATTATTCATTTTGAAAATCCAAGCCGAAATTATGAATAAGCCCCTGCCGATTGCGCCAATCTTCTTTGACTTTTACCCAAGTGGAAAGATTGACTCTGCACTCGAAAAAGCGCTCAATATCCGCGCGCGCAAGTGTGGATATTTTTTTGAGCATGGCGCCTTTTTTACCGATGATAATACCCTTGTGCGACTCGCGCTCGCAGTAAATCACGGCTTCAATATCCATTAAATCACTCTCATCGCGCATGCGCATTTTTTCAATGCTCACCGCCACGCCGTGGGGCACTTCCTGCGAAAGGAGCTTGAGTATTTTTTCGCGAATGATTTCGCTGACCAAAACGCGCTCGGGCTGGTCGGTCAAGGTATCTTCCGGGAAGAAAAACGGACCTTCCACCGCAAACTTTTCCAACTCTTCTTTGAGCTGCTCGACATTTTCCCCCTTAAGGGCACTGATCGGCACCACCGCGTCAAAGTCATAAAGTGCACTAAAGGCGGCGATTTTTTCAAGCAGCATCTCTTTGGAAGGCAGCGTGTCAATCTTATTGAGTGCCAAGACTGCCCTGATGTGCTGCGCTTTGAGCCGCTCGATCAGTTCGATTTCTTCCTCTTTGATTTGCTTGGCAGCGGCATCTGCCACCAAAACAGCACCGTCAATCCCGCCGAGGCTGTCGCCGACGGCGCGCATCATATGCTGCCCTAACTGATTTTTCGGTCTGTGAAAACCGGGGGTATCGATAAATACGGTCTGCACATCCCCCTCGGTGAGCACACCCGTAATTTTTGTGCGGGTGGTCTGCGGTTTCGGGGAAATGATTGCCACTTTTGTGCCCAGCAGACGGTTGAGCAGGCTGCTCTTGCCCGCATTCGGCACACCGATAATGGAAATAAATGCTGATTTACTCATTTTTTACCCTTTTTATCTTTCTTATCTTTCGCTTGGTCTTTAACACCCGGGCGGGGGAAGAAAATCCATATCACCGCCGCAATCACTGCCGCAATGACAATGACCAATTCACCGATATGCGTGGCATAAAACTGCCCCATTGCCGAAAAGGCTTTGGGTTGGAACATTATGATAACGCCGACAACCACTGCGGCAATCGCGCTCATTAAGACCGCCCCTGCCGCCGTATCTTTGGCAATGCCCGCCAGGCGGTTATATTCGGGGGAGACCAAATCCACCACCGCTTCAATCGAAGAATTCATAAATTCTAAAGAAAGCACGATGCCGCAGGTCAAAGCCAGCACGGCAAACTGCCCTCTGGAAATTTCAAAGAAATCGTAGCGCAGTAAAAAGAAAAACATAAACGCCATCAAGCTTGCGTGAAAGCGCATATTCTTTTGAGTATGCAGGGCATAAAAAATGCCGTTAAAGGCATAGCGAAAGCCCCTAAAAAAGCGCAATATTTGTTTTTTCATGCGTTCTCCTCGCTTTCTCGCGTTAGTCCGACAGCGGCAAGCGCCGCTTCCTGCTTTTGCTCCATTTGCGCTGCCGCAGCGGCATCGCCCTCATGGTCGTAGCCGAGTAAATGCAGCGTAGAGTGCGCACACAAAAAGGCAAACTCTCTGCTGCGGCTGTGCCCGTAGGCAAGCGCCTGTTCCACCGCTACCGGCGCGCAGATAACAATGTCGCCTAAAAGCTTTGCACCCGTTGTGTAGTTCATTTCAAAATCGCCGCCTTCCCCCAAAGGGAACGAGAGCACATCGGTTTCGCGGTCGATACCGCGGTGCTGCGCATTGAGTTGCTGTATGGTAGGCTTGTCCACCATTGTCAGCGACACTTCAAAACTGCCCTCTAGGTTTTCTCTGTCAAGCACACTGCCGATTGCCGCTTTCATTTGCTCGACAAGTTCCGGCGCAATGGGTACAGCTTCCTGCTCATTGGCATATGCCAAAATTACTTCACTCATTTTTTCTTGTTTTCCGCTCGCTCGTAGGCTTTAATGATGTCCTGCACCAACTTGTGGCGCACCACATCTTTTTCGGTAAATTTATTAACGGAAATATCCTCCACATTTTTGAGAATTTTCATCGCCTGGATTAAGCCGCTCTTTTTCCCATCGGGCAAATCGACTTGCGTAATGTCACCGGTCACCACAATTTTGGAGCCGAAGCCAAGGCGCGTTAAAAACATCTTCATCTGCTCGGGGGTGGTGTTTTGCGCTTCGTCTAAAATAATAAAGCTGTCATCAAGCGTTCTGCCGCGCATGTAGGCAAGCGGTGCTACCTCGATATTGCCGCGCTCTTGGTATTTCTGAAAATTCTCGGCGCCGAGCATTTCAAAGAGTGCGTCATAGAGCGGGCGCAGATACGGGTCAACCTTCTGCTGTAAATCGCCCGGTAAGAAGCCCAGCTTTTCACCGGCTTCCACCGCGGGGCGCGTTAAGATAATGCGGTGCACCTCTTTTTCTTTAAACGCCTTGACCGCCATGGCAACCGCCAAGTACGTTTTACCCGTACCGGCAGGGCCGACACCTAAGACAATGGTGTTATTTTCAATCGCATCGGTGTATTCCTTTTGCCCCACGGTCTTGGGCTTAACGGGTTTGCCCGCCGCCGTAATGCAGATGCAGTCACCGGTCAATTTGCGAATGGCGCTTTCCTGATGTTCGCCGACCAAATCCATGGTATAGCGAATATTCTGCATATTAAGGTTTTCGCCTGTGGAAATAATGGCTAAGAGCGAGTTGACTGCCCTCTCGGCACTGTCGACCGCCGCCTGCTCGCCCACGATTTTAACCTCATTGCCGCGGCAAATGACTTTAACAGCATATTCCTTTTCAATGAGTTTAATGTTTTCATCAAAATTCCCGAACAGGCTCAGCGCCTGTTCGCTTTTTTCAATTTCAATAATTTTTTGTGCCATAACATCCTTTCAGATAATAAAAGAATTTAAATATATTTAATATATTATAACATTATTTGTCACGCTTTTCCATAGTATTATGCACATTTTTAGCGCTGTTTTTCGCTCTTTTGTATGGAAAACACCGCCGGGCGGGCAATATTTTCATATAGCTTATAGCTATAGTCAAATACAAAGCTGTCTTTTTTCTCTTCCACGCCCAGCTTGCGCGAGAGGATTTTCACATCGCTCCCCAAAGCCTTTTCATAAGCGCTGATTTGTGCGCGCGCAAACACCTCGGCCGTTTTTTGCGAAGCGGCCGCGCGCTGTTCGCGCACTTCTTTGACATCATAGCAGTAAAGCGCCAGCGGCAGCTCTTTGCCGCAAACAATCAGCGGCTTTTTGATGGTTGTCAGCTCTGCTTTTTCAAACGATTTGCTAAAAATATACAGCGGCAGTTTGAGGCGAAAAATCTGCAGCACCCGGTACTGCCGCTCCCTGCCGGTAAACACCGTTTTACGGTACACTTTTGGCACCTCTATGCGCTTTTTTGCAGAGGTGAAAGCATAAATCTCTGCGCGGGAGTGATGAAAGGTATTTTTCTTGCTGCTCTCGTGATACACCACACCGGAAACAAGCAGCTGCCCGCGGGCGACACCGTCACCCTCTTTAATAAGGCTCTCCCCTTCAAACACGCACACTTTATCTACCACGCCGCCCTTGGCGGCAACGATATTGGCATAGTGCTTTTGGTCGGTTTCGGCGGGTTTTTCCACCGTTTCTCGCACATCCACGCACAGGCGCGAACCGTCGATGCCCAAATTGAGCCACGCCAGCTCGGGAATGGCTTCATACAGCGCGAAACTGAGTTTGTCGTTGTCGATATCTTTTTTAAAACTGCCCTCACACACACCGTTTTGCGCCAAAACGGTTTTGACTCTTTCGGCACTGACTTTTTCATTACCCGTGACCTCGATACTCCACAAAGAGCGCGAGTAGAAAAAGAGCAAAAAGCAGGCAAGCGCAATACCGATAAACAACCCGCTACGCCCGGCAAAGCGCGCGTAGATAAAAGGCAACCCGCTTTTTTCTACAATCTTGACGCGCATGCCGCTGCGCGAAGCACAGCGCCGCAGCTTACGAAAAGAGGAAAGTGAAGTGGATGCAAAGAGTGTGCCGCCCTTTTCCGAGAGTTCATAGAGTTTGACACCTTTTACCGCGCACAGATTTAAAAAGCGCTCGGCAAAACCGCCCTGCGCCTGAAAGCGAATAGAACCGAACAAAAATAATAACAGTTGTCTCATTTAAATGTCACCGAGCGAATGCTGCCCGTTACCTCCGCTTCATCTTCTCCCAAGTGGTGCAAAGACAGGGAGCATCCTGCCACCTCTACCACCTCACTGCCGCAGTTAAGGCAGACTTTGCTTTCATCAAAATGCAGCACACCGCAGCAGCCGTCTGCCAAAAACTGCTTGCTGCCGTTTAATTCAAAATGCGGAAAATCCGCCTGCTCGATCGGCACTTTGAGCGCACCGAGCCACTTGTTTTTCTTCATAATATCACCACTAAAGAGCATATGATACAATCAGACAGGATTGAACCAAAGGCGGTGAGAAAATGCAAAAAAACACATTTGTAAAGGTGTTTACCTTTCCACTGTTACTCGCTGCCGGCGCAGCAATCGTGTTTTGCTCCGCTGCGGTCAAAAGCGGGGTGCAGGAGGGTCTGCGGCTGTGCGGGGAAACGCTCATTCCCTCGCTGTTTTTGTTTTTATGCCTGTGTAACACCGCCGCGCCCTATTTGCCCTTTGCCCGGCTGCCGTTTGCCGCCGCGTTTGAAAGTGTCTTTCGCCTGCCCGCCGCTGCCGGCGCGGTGCTTGCCTTCGCGTGTATCGGCGGTTACCCGGCAGGCGAAATCCTCTGCGCCACCGCACTGGAGAACACTTGGCTGCCGCCGGAACAGGCGCGGCAGCTGAGCCTGTTTTGCTGCGCCGGCGGCCCGGCGTTTTGCATTTTGGCAGTCGGCGAAGGCTTGTGCGGCAGCCGCAGCATCGGCATTATTCTTTATGGTTGCAACATTCTCTCGCAACTGTGCATCGGCTTAGGGTTGGGGTTCCTGCACCGCAAAGAACCCGTTTGTAAAGTTGATTTGCTTTACAAGAAACCGCCCCCATTCTCAGCCGCCTTGTGCAGCGGTATGGAAGCGAGTATGCGCGCAATGCTCTCGATTTGCGGCTATGTGATTGTCTTTTGCGTGCTCGGTGCGCTGCTTCGCGCATTTGCCTTGCCCGCCGCCGCGCAGCAGGCAATCAGCGCGGTGCTCGAAGTTACCACCGGCTGTGCGGCACTGCAGCGCAACATCCCGCTCTTAGCCGCTATCATCAATTTCGGCGGGCTGAGCGTCTTTTTTCAACTGCGGCAATATCTGCTCAAAATCGGCACACCCCCTGCCCGCTTTTTGCTCTCGCGCCTGGTGAGCGCTGCGCTCGGTTACGGCTTTTGCCGGGCTCTTTTATGGCTGTTCCCGCAGGTGCTGCCGACAATGGCAGCTGCACCGCAGTGGCGCGCCTTCTCGGTTTCGGCGCCGCTTTCGGCGCTGTTGGTGCTCTCGTTTGCCGTGTTTATTTTAGACAATAAAAAAGAGCCGCTATTCTCGCGCGAATAACGGCTCTCAACTCTCAAAAACTTATAACGAAAAATCGGATTTTTTATATGCCTGCAGCGGCGGGTGCTTTTTCGGCTGCCGCTTAAATACATCATAGCGAAACTGCTCGCAGGGCTTCTTTTCACTGCCCTTTTGGCACTTGAAATCGGCGCCGCTGCCGCTGCCGAAGGCGCAGTAGTCACAGTTTTTTTCTTTATCGTAGGTGAAAATGCTTTTACTCATAAACTCTTTAACTCCGGTGTTACTTTTTCTGCTTCAATGGTAATACAACCGTACTTCCCCGCCATCACGGCACCGGGGTTCATTAAAATTCTCCCGTCCGCATAAGTAAGGTCGGGGCGGTGCGTATGCCCGAAGAGCACAATATCGGCGCCAAACTCCGCCGCGCGGGTGCGCAGGGTGATGTAGCGCAATTCCCCTTCCATTTTGACATTAAAGCGGTGCCCGTGGGTAAAATAAATAATCTTCCCGCCCAAGGTGATATAGCGCTCGGTTTCTTCGCCGAACAAATCACAGTTGCCCTGCACAAAGTGAAAGCGCACATTTTGAAAGAAGCGGCTGCTTTCTTTGATATCGCGCAACCCGTCGCCCAGAAAAATCACTTCATCGGGCTGCTCGCGCTCTATCATCTTTTCGGCATAGGAAACGAGCCCGTGAATGTCGGACAGCACAAGAATTTTCATATCCGAACCTGACCTCTCATATAGTGATACTATAGATTATATACCGATTGGAGACAGATTGCAATGAAAGAACCCAAAGATTTTGACGCACTCTTAAATAATCTCAATGAAAAGAACTTGGAACAGTATGCCAAAACGCATTTAAGCCAAAAAAAGCAGCAAAAATTAGATGAAATATTGCACGATAAGCAAAAGCTTAACAAAGTGCTCTCTTCACCGCAGGCAAAAGAGCTGATGGAAAAACTTAAGGGGAAACAAAATGGATAATATTGCCGATATGCTCTCCTCCCTGAGCCCGGAGGATATGCAGACACTCAAGGGGATGGCGCAAGACCTTTTCGGCGGTGAAGCGCCCGCCGCAGGCGATAACACACCGCCCCTCCCGCCGGATTTCGCCAATCTTGACTTGGGCTCTCTTTCCAAACTGATGGCGCGCGGGGATGATGCGCGCACACAACTCATTCAATCGCTTAAGCCCATGCTTTCCCCCGCGCGGCAGCAGCGCGCCGAGGAAGCGATACGCCTGCTGCACTTGATTTCTCTGCTCCCCGCTTTAAAAGAAAGCGGCATTTTAGACCAACTCTTAGGCTGATACCATGGATTTTTACGACCAACTTTCAACAATGGAAAACGAAGCAATGCGCCGCGCCCGCAGCATCCGCAAAGCCGAACAGCAGGCAGCGCAGCGCTTTCACCGCGAGGAAATACCGCCCCCGCCGCCTATACCTCCGCCGCCGGTGCCGCCTCCGCCTGCACCGCACCGCCCCAAACCTGCGGGCGGGCTCGGCTCTCTGCTCGGCGGCAACCTGTTTGGCGGCGAGCTGTTTGCAAATGCGGATATGAGCACGATTATGATGCTCTTTCTTATATTAAGAAGCGAGCAAAGCGACCCGCTTTTAATGCTCGCACTGCTCTATATACTTATGTAACAACCGAGGCGTTGGCAATGCCAACGCCTCGGTTGTTACAGCTTACAGAATTACAGAGTACAGAACACAGTTTTTCAGATGGACTATCGCCCATACCCATTATAATAGGTGTGGACGAAGTCCACCCATAAACTGTTGCCTGTTGCCTGTCGCCTGTTGGCTATGACAAATAAGGGTTTGGCATCGCCAAACCCTTATTTGTCAAATAAAATCTTTGTCGTACTCTCCACTGCCTTACAAATTTCCGCCCATTCCTCTTTACTTAAATCCGAAAAGGCATCTTGCAAATACACTTCCATTTCCACGATATTCTTTTGGCTGTCAGTAGTGTAAATATAATATGTGCGACAGCGATTGCTGTCTTTTGAGTTTTCATATAAGCACGCTTCACAGCCGCCAATTTCCATTTTTTTGGCTTTCCCCTCGGCAGCATCGCGCTTGCCGGCAAGTGTTTTTTCCTGCACGTCTTTTTTGACTACACTCAAGTACAGTTCCACATCACAGTATACCTCTTTATTTGCTGTGGCATAAATGTTGATGAAGTTACCGCCTTTGTCTTCTACCTGCTCTTTTTCTTCATCAATACCGCCGCACTCCGGCAAAGCAACGCTTCCCCTCGCGGTTTGAGAGGCATACTCATAAACCACTTCCACTTCTTTTCCGGTTAAATTGGCTTGTGCGGGCTGCGCATTTTCGCTTTCCTTTTTGCCGCAGGCGCTCATCACGCCCAGGGAAAGAACCGCAATTAATACAAATACTATTGTCCTTTTCATCCATCTGTTCCTTTCGCGGTGAATTAGTGCTATTATAGCAAACGAACCCCTTTTAGTCAATCGCGCGGCAAAAGCGGCATATAGGATTCGCGCTTCAAATTTCGCATTTACCTTGTTGACTTTTGACTCCAAAAGGTGTACTATATTTCTGTCAAAAAAATAAGGGGAGCCGGAGTAACCGGCTGAGAGTGCGGCTGATACTGCCGCTGACCTTACCTGATCAAGATAATGCTTGCGTAGGAAACTAAAAAACACTTCATTGCCAAGTATTACCTTAGGCAATTTTTTATTTTGGAGGGGTACCAATGAACAGAACGCAAAAAATCCGCGCCGTGGCAGATGGCGGCTTAATGCTTGCGCTGGCAGGCATTTTAAGTATCGTCACCATCTTTAAAATGCCTTTTGGCGGCGGTGTCACCCTATTTTCAATGCTGCCCATCGGCATTTACGCTTACCGCTACAGAACACCGCAGGCGCTTGTGGTCGCCGTGCTCTTCGGTATCGTTGAAATGATTATCGGTCTGAAGAACTTTTCCTATGTCAGCGGTATCGGCAGTTATGTGGTGGTTGCCATTTTCGATTACATTTTAGCTTTTGGCGTGCTCGGCTTTTCGGGTATGTTTAAAAAGGTAAAAAGAACACCTGCCATTATCATTGCCGCGGTTCTGATTTTGTGCACGGTGGCGCTCTTCACGGTGGCGCTGCTCTCTTCCGGTGATAAAGATATGATTGCCGAGCTCAAAAGCCGCTGGTGGATTATTGCGCTCGAAGCCGGCGTGATCGTTGTGCTGACCATCTTCGCCCTGATCTTCCAAAAGAAAGCAACAGCAAGTTCCGTCACCATTGCTACCGGCTTAGCGGTGACCGGCGTGCTGCGCTTTGTGTGCCACTTCATTTCGGGTGTAACGGTGTGGAGCGAATACGCAGCCGATAAAACTGCCGTGATGTATTCGCTTTACTATAACCTTTCTTATATGATTCCCGAAATCATTCTCAGCGTTTTAATGGCGGCGCTCATTTCCAATCTCTTAAACTTTGATGCGGAAACGATGGATGTCATTTGGAAAGATGACTCTCAAGTCAAAAAACTGTGGGATGATGAAGAACCGGCTCAAAACGACAAAGCCGAATAAACCGATATTTCTCGCCCTTCGGGTGAAAATATACCTCGCAAAAAGAACCTGCGCTTTAGGCGCAGGTTCTTTTGCAAAGCCGGTGCAACACTAAAGAGACCATAGCATTTCAAGGGCATCTTTCTTGCCGGCAAAATTGAGGTTTACATTTTCACTCTATCAATGCTACAATAAAATGAAAATGATTAACTTAGGAGGAACGGCAAAATGACTATGGAAGAACTGCGCAAGCAAGCTGCCGAAACCGGAGAAGTCACCATTCCCGGTGATATCAAAGTGATCCCCGAAGGGGCATTTTCGGGTTTAAGCAATTTGAAAAAGGTTACCATTTTACCGGGTGTGGAAGAAATCGGTAATGCAGCATTTAAAGACTGCTCCGCTTTGGAAAGCGTGGAAATTCCGGACACGGTAAAGACAATCGGTTCATATGCATTCTGCCTGTGTACTTCTCTGGAGAGTATAGAGTTGCCTTGCGGCATCACCGAAATCGGCACCAGTGCTTTTGAAGATTGCAACACTTTAAAGCGCATTGCTCTCCCCGATACATTGAGTAAAATCGCTGTTAAAACATTTTTGCGCTGCAGCAGCTTAAGTGAGGTTTCCATTCCCGATTCCATTACACAGATTGATGCAGGTGCATTTGAAAAATGCTCTGCCCTGGCGAGTATCCGTATTCCGGACTCTGTCAATAGTATCGGTCTGTTTGCTTTCGGTGGCTGCACCGCACTCAAGGATATCAGCATTTCTCGGGCCTTATTTAATGAAAACAAGAAGTACTTCAGACCGTTTTCCTCATGGATTCATGTGCGCACGTAAGCGTTTATATGCACTAAAAAGACCGTGCGCGGGTTCGCATCAACGAACCCGCGCCTTGATTTTTATTATTCAATTCGTTAGCGCTTTTTAAGCAATTCCATCCAAACAGCGACGCAAAAAAGCCTGTGCACTTTAGTGCACAGGCTTTTTTGTGTAATCATGTAAAAGTTATTTTAAGCAATTTCGTCCGAATGTTGACCGTAGCTTTGGCTGCTCAGTGCCACCGAAACATCGGCGAAGTCCACCATGCCGTCCCCGTTCAGGTCAAAGTCGGCATTCTTTGTTCCGTACACATCGTTTCGCAGAAGGCGCGCGATATCCCAAACATCAATCAAATCATCGTCGGTGACATCGCCGAGCGGCAGCACGATTGTATCGAGATTCACCTTTTCATCGACAAAGGTATAATAATCATCAATTTTGCGCCGCAACGAGTGCTTTTGCTTGGCAAACACCTTGTAAGCGCCGCTTGGCACCATTTCTCTGACAAAGGTGCCGTTCACCGCCGTAATGTCAAAGGTGGCAGTGTTGCTTTTGAGTGTCAAGGTCGTCTCTTTGCCCTCAAATGCCGGCACGGTATAGCGAATGGTCTTATTGCTATTGTAGTGCATGGTTGTAGCGAGAAGCGGGTCGTTATTGACACCGATTGCAATATTGCCCCAATCCGCCGATGAGCCTTTATAATACACATCTTCCAGCGCGCTGCAGTTATAAAACGCATTATTAACGATATTTGTCACACCGCTGCCGATGCTAATCTCTTTTAGTGCGGAACAATACATAAAGGCACCGAATCCGATGGTTTGAATCGCATCCGGAATGGCGATGCTTTTGAGATTCTCACAGTTAAAAAACGCATACTTTTCAAGCGAAGTGACACTTTCCGGAATGGTAATGCTCTCCAACTCGCTCATCCCGTAAAAGGCATTGTTTCCAATGGTGCGAATGCCCTGCGGAATGCCCGTGGTTTTACAACCCAGGATTAAGGTATCATCGCTTTTGCGGATAATCGCATTGCAGTTGCCGCGGCTGTCGTACACGCTGTTGCCGGCAGCCACCCGAATGTCGGAAAGCGCACTGCAATAGCCAAATGCCATATCGCCGATGTCGGTCACACCTCTGCCGATAAAGAGGTCGGCAAGATCGTAACAACAAATAAATGCACTGTCACCGATATTTGTGATACTGTCAGGAATAGTGATGCTTTGCAAACCTTTGCAATAGAAGAATGCAGACATACCGATATCGGTCAATGTGTTCGGAAGTTGAGCGCTTTTTATGGCAGCACAATTGGCAAACAGGTATTCCCCAAGTGCGGTAATTCCACTGTCAATCTTTACGCTTTTAATCTGCGCATCACTATAAAATGGGGTGTGATTGGAAGAATTATTATAATCATAAGTCGCGCCCGTGCCGCTGAGCCTCAACCTGCCCTCGGAATCCAGGGTGTAGGTCACATCGGGACCGCAAGAGCCCATGGCAACCACCTGCGCGCTGTAATGGAGCCGCGCATTCAACAGCGGTTCATTATTGGTACCAATCTCAATTTTTCCCCAATCGGCCGCCGTGCCGTCGTAGTACACATCCTCAAGCGCATCACAATGATAAAATGCCTTGTCTTCAATGCTTGCCACACCACTGCCGATAGAAATCTCTTTTAATTCGGAACAATTCATAAAAGCGCCTTCGCCGATTCTTTGCACGGCGTTCGGAATATCGACATTCGTCAAATTGCTGCAGCCGAAAAATGCAAACTCCTTTATCGCGGTAACACTTTCCGGAATGGTGAGGCTTTGTAATCCGCTTATATTGGAGAAAGCATATCTGCCGATGGTGCGAACATCTTCCGGTATAACTGTATTTTTGCAGCCTTGGATTAGCACATCTCCGTTTTTGCGGATAATGGCATTACAGTTGCCGCGGCTGTCGAAAGTAGCGTTGTCGGCAGCCACCCGAATGCTTGAAAGTCCTTTGCAATGGGCAAACGCCAATTCGCCGATGCTTGTCAAGCCGCTGCCGATGGAAAGCTCGCTAATCGCGTAACAATTCATAAAGGTATAGATACCGATGCCGGTCACACTGTCGGGAATGGTGAGACTCTCTATACTCTTGCAATATTCGAAGGCAGAGTCCCCGATAGCGCTCAGCGTATTCGGGAAGTTCACACTTGTAATAGCGGTACACTCGAAACACAGATATTTGCCGAGAGCGGTGATGCCGCTATCCACCGTCACACTCTTAATGCGCCCATCATTACTAAACGGGGAGAGGTTGGCATCGTCGTCATAATCATAAGTAGCGCCCGTGCCGCTGAGCCTCAACCTGCCCTCGGAATCCAGGGTGTAAGTGACATCGGGACCGCAAGTACCCGTGGCAACCACCTGCGCACTGTAATGGCGCTGCGCATTCAACAGCGGGTCGTTGAAGACGGCAATCTCCATTTTGCCCCAATCGACCGCCGTGCCTTCATAGTAGACATCGGCGAGCGCGTCACAATTATAAAACGCCGCGCTGCAGATTTCTCTCACACCGTTGGCAATCGTAACACTTTCTAAAGCGTAACACTTCCTGAAGGCATAGGCATAAATGGTGGTGACAGCATCCGGAATGCGAATCGTCGCAAGGTTATCGCAACCGGCAAATGCATATGCGTAAATTGCGCATACACTTTCCGGAATGGTAATGTTTTCCAACCCGCTCATACCGGAAAAAGCGTAGCTGCCGATGGCGAGCACACCCTCCGGGATAACGGTATTGTTACAGCCCTGGATTAAGAGACCGTCACTTTTGCGAATAATCGCGTTGCAATTGTCTCTGCTGTCGAAAACGCTGTTGCCGACAGCCACGCGGATGCTTTCAAGGTTCCGGCAATCGCTAAACGCCATTTCGCCGATACTGCTCACACCGCTGCCGACAGAAAGCGCGCTGAGGTTTTCACACCTTGCAAATGCTCCCCCGCCGATGGTGCTCACACTGTCGGGAATGGTAAGGCTTTCCAAGCGGCTGCAATCAAAGAACGCATGATAGCCGATGGTTTTGAGTGTTTGCGGCAGCTGCACGCTCTTAAGGCTCGAGCAGCCGTAAAAGAGGTTTTCTCCGAGTGCGCTCACACCGCGCTCAACCGTGAGTGTCTTTATCTCATTGCTTGTGTAGAACGGTGACGGGTTGGAGCCGGTATCATAGTCATAGGTAGCACCTGTGCCGGAGAGAGTTAAATTCCCCTGCGCATCGATGGTGTAGGTCACATTTTCGCCGCAGGAGCCCGAGATGAGACTGTAATGCCGCTGTGCATTCAAAAGCGGCTCGTTATAGGTGCCAATCTCAATTTTGTCCCAATCCGCCGCAGCGCCTTCGTAGTAGACTTCTTCCAGCGCGTTGCAGTTATAGAACGCCATACTGACAATGCTTGTCACGCCCCTGCCGATGGTAACCTCTTTTAAATTGGAGCAATTCATAAATACTCTGTCGCCGATGGTTTGAACCGCATTCGGAATGGCGATGCTTTTCAGATTGGAACAGTAAAAAAATGCAGACATCTGAATTGCGGTAACACTTTCCGGAATGGTGATACTTTCCAATGCGCTCATATTGGCAAAGGCATAGTTGCCGATAGTTTGAACATCCTCCGGTATGACCGTATTTTTGCAGCCTTGGATTAAGACATCCCCGCTTTTGCGGATAATGGCATTGCAGTTGCCGCGGCTGTCGAAAGTGCTGTTGCCGGCAGCCACCTGAATGCTTGCAAGCCCTCTGCAATAGGCAAATGCCATATCACCGATACTTGTGACACCGCTGCCGATGGAAAGCTCGCTCAGTGCGTAACAGTTAAGAAATGCACAGTAGCCGATGCCGGTCACACTGTCGGGAATGGTGACACTCTCCAATTCTTTGCAATAATTGAAGGCACTCTCACCGATAGAGGTCAATGTGTTCGGAAGCTCTACACTTGTGATGGCGGTACAATCTTGAAACAGGTATGCGCCGAGAGCAGTGATGCCGCTTTCCACCGTCACGCTCTTAATGCGCACATCATCGCTAAACGGTGAGTGGTTGGACACATCGTCATAATCATAGGTAGCGCCCGTGCCGGAGAGGGTTAAATTTCCGTATCCGTCTAAAGCATAGTTAACATTTTCACCGCATTTGCCGTAGATAATGGGAAAATTGATTTTCGCATTTAAAAGCGGTTCGTTGTCAGAGCCAATCTGTATTGCATCCCAGCTCGTTTGGTTTCCGTCATAGTACACATCTTCGAGCGCGCTGCAGTTATAAAATGCGCGGCTTTCGATGCTTAATACCTTGTAACCGATGTAAATCTCTTTGAGAGCGGTACAATTGATAAACGCGCTGCCCCCGATGGTTTGAACATCTTCGATAACGAAGGCAATTGTCATCGCGCTGCAGCCGCTAAACAGGTAATCCCCGAGGGCGGTGATGCCGCTTTCGACCGTTACGCTCTTAATCGCCGCGCTTTGGTAAAACGGAGAGGGGTTGGACTCGGTATAATTATAAGTCGCACCCGTGCCGGAGAGGGTTAAATTCCCCTGCGCATCGATGGTGTAGGTGACATTGTCGCCGCAGCTGCCGGTGACATCCAGCGCAGAAGCGGTAACGGGCATCGCGCTAAACAGACTGACGAGCATTGCCAAAGTTAAAACAATACAAAGAACCTTTTTCACTTTCTTATCTCCTTTTTATCACAAGTGTTTGATAAATGAATTGTTTATATATATAATTATTTATATTATATTATACCAATATAATCCCCGCACTGTCAATCACCCAAAAGCATGATTTTTTTCAAAAATCAGGGTAGGGGCCGGTTCTTTACCTTACTTTTTTTGTGCAGTGAAGTTGCTCTGCTGTCCCTCCCGCTTCTCTCTTCACTAACAAAACAGCCTGTAACGCAATCGTTACAGGCTGTTTTTGTTTTAAACTTACATCAAATCGCAAACAAGGTTGGAAAGCTCGGTGGGATTTTCTACCGGCAAACCGCAAATTAGGCAAGCCTGCGCATAGAGAATTTCGGTGTACTTTTCCAAGGTTTCGTTGTCCTTGCCGTAAAGCGCTTTGAGCTTCTCGGCTACCGGGTGATTGAGGTTAATTTCGAGCACGGTTTTGGCTTTAATACCCTGCGCCATGCCGGGTTGGCTCTCCAGCACCTTTTGCATTTCGGTGGAAATGCCCCCTTCGGTCGACAGGCACACCGGGTGCGTTTGCAGTGCATTGGTAAAGAGCACTTCTTCGACCCTGTCGCCCAGCTTTTCTTTCATAAAAGCGAGCAAATCTTTGGAAGTATCGTTTTCCTGCTTGAGTTGCTCCTTCTCTTCGTCGCTGGTAATATCCAAGTCATTATCGCTGACATTTTTAAAAGGCTTTTGCTCATAATTGCCGAGCATTGTCACGCAGAATTCATCCACATCCTCGGTAAAATAAAGCACTTCAATGCCCTTGCCTGTCACTGCCTGGGTTTGCGGGAGCATCTCGATTTTATCAATCGTTTTACCGCCGGCATAGTAAATGGCAGTCTGGCTCTCGGGCATACGCGCTACATATTCGGAGAGGGTGACATACTTCTTCTCATTGCTCGATTTAAATTCCAGAAAGTCCTGCAGCGCTTCTTTTTGCATACCGTAAGAAGCATAGATAGCATACTTCATCTGCCTGCCGAATTGCTCAAAGAAGGCATCGTATTTCTCGCGGTCATTTTTGAGCAGCTTTTTGAGCTCGGCGATGATTTTTTTCTCCACCGCCTTGGCAATAATCTTCAGCTGATGGTCGTGCTGCAAGGTTTCTCTGGAAATATTTAAAGATAAATCGGCGCTGTCGACCACACCCTTGACAAAGGAGAAATAGTCGGGCAGTAAGTCCGCGCATTTTTCCATAATCATCACGCCGCTGGAGTAGAGCTGCAGCCCTTTTTCAAAGTCCTTAGTGTAATAATCAAACGGCGCTTTTTTGGGAATATACAGCAAAATATTGCAGTTGGAAGTGCCTTCAAATTTGGTGTGAATGACCGCCAGCGGGTCTTCAAAATCAAAAAACTTTTCGTGATAGAAGCTGTTATACTCTTCTGCGCTCACCTCTTTGGCGTCTCGTTTCCACAAAGGCACCATAGAGTTAAGCGTTTCTTCGACCATTTCAAACTGCGGCTCATCCTGCTCGCTGTCACTCTCGATCGGCTTTTCAACCTGCATGATAATCGGGTAGCGAATGTAGTCGGAATACTTCTTGACCAACTCGCGAATTTTGCTCTCTTCCAGGAAAATGGAATAGTTCTCATTCTCCGTATCTTCTTTCATATGCAGGGTAATTTCGGTGCCGTAATCCGCTTTTTCGCTCGGCTCAATGGTGTAACCGTCTACCCCTTCGCTCTCCCATTTAAAAGCCTGCTCGCTCTCAAGCGCTTTGGTGAGAATGGTGATTTTATCCGCCACCATAAAAGCAGAGTAAAAGCCGACACCGAATTGACCGATGATGTCAATATCTTCCGCCTCGTTTTCGTTTTTAAACTCGAGTGAACCGCTTCTTGCGATGGTGCCGAGGTTATCCTCAAGCTCCTTTTCACCCATGCCGCAGCCGTTGTCGGTAATTTTTAAAATGCGATTATCGGCATCGCGCTCGATATGAATGCCGTATTCGCTCATATCCAAGCCCAGCGCCGTATCGGTCAGCGAGCGAAAATGGCGCTTATCAATCGCATCGGAGGCGTTGGAAATGAGTTCTCTTAAAAAGATTTCTTTGTGGGTGTAAATGCTGTTAATCATCATATCCAGCATTTTTTTAGATTGGGTTTTGAATTGCTTTTTTCTCATTTATTTCATCCTTTCCGCACAAAAACACCGAGACTCTCGGTGTTTTTGTAACGTTATCAAATACAAATTCTGTTATTTCAATTCTGCCTTGGCATCGTAGAAACGGAAGTAGTCGGAATACTTATTCGCGCCGTTGAGCGGCAAACAGAAGAAGTTGAGCGCCGTAGCATCAGACATATAGCGCTGCATGCGCGGGTCAAAGTAATAGTTGTTGCCCGCAATCTTCATCATACACCACCAGTGATTGGTTCTGCCGCCGCCGGAAGCATCCACCATACCGTCGACCATATAGGTGTTATGTAAGCCCATGCGCAGGCACAGGAAGTGGAATAAGTAATTATATTCATAGCAGGAACCGGTAGCGCCGTAGTTTTGAAGCATTTGCAGCACTACACCCTCGGCATAAGTGCTATATGAGGTACTGCCCGTGGCGCCTAAAGTGCCGTCTTTTTTAAACTGCTGGGTCGCAATATAGCGGTAGGCAAAGCGTACTTTGTCATAGAGGTAATAGGTGGAACTCGGTCCGCATTTGATTTTTGCCAATATCTTATCTAAGGCATTATTGAGTCTTGCGCAGCCGGTCGCGCCGGGCTTGCCTACCTTCACCTTGAAATTAAGCAGGTATTTGATATTCGGGTTCGCCTCGACCTTTGCCTGCGTATAGAGCACTTTTTCGCCGCTCCACTTACCGTAAACCTTCCCGCCGCTGACAGTGCGGTAGGTACGCATTTTCAGCCGGTAGCAAATGCCGGGAATGAGGTTCATGGTGTAAGAGGTCGTGTTTTTGGGTACGCCCTGCATGCGAAAGACACCGTAGCCGTCATAAGAAGAATACATTATTTGGTAGCCGGTGTAATTGGAGTAAGAAACCGCATCCCAACTCACCGTAATCTTCCCTGCCGCTTTGGAAACGGCGCTCTTGAGCTTGACCGCGCCCATGGTCGGCTTGCAAGTGATGTAATCGGACAACTGCGAGTAATAGGTCTTTTGATAGGTAACATACGCCTTTGCCCTGTAAGTATCTTTATAGTTTTGATTGCTCGTTTTTATCGCAATGGATTTGGTGAAGTTTTTGTAAAACTCGTATTTATCCTTAGAAGCATTGTATTTGTAAAGCGCATACCCGTGCACCGTGCCGGAAGCTACTTTGGCGCTGATGGTGTAACCCGTATCCGTGCAGTTGTAAGACAGTGTGGGTACAAGCGGCGCCAAATAGCGCGTAAGTACTGCACTCTTAGCAAAATCAGTGCCTTTTTTATTGACTGCCACGACTTGGATTTTGTGCTTAATGCCTGCCGTGTAGGGGTCTGTCGTAAAGGTGTAGGATTTGGAAGCATTGGCAGGTTTAGTGCCGTCTAACTTGCCATCAACATACACTTTGAATTTGACTGCACCACTGTCGTAATTCCACCAAACTTTATAGTAATTATCATAGGCTTTGGCATCAACTTGCAGCGCCGGCGTTGCCGCCGCGGCGGCAACAGAGAAACAGGAACACAATGTGATCACTGCCAATAAAATACATAAACTTTTCTTCACACACTTCACCTGCTTTCATGTGCCGCAAAATCGCGGCTCAATTTTCCAAACTTTCGTTTTATTTTACCGTAATGGTTTTATTATCTTTTATCGTGTAATCCGCGGCATACCCTTCGGCGGAAAATGCCCTGACTAAATACGTGTACTGCTTGCCGGAAGCGAGTTTACTCAAGCGGTATGAGGTCGCTGTCACCTGCGCCAGGCGCTGGTATTTGCCTGTCGCTTTGTTGTAGGAATAAACGCGGTAAAATGCCGCATCCGACACTGCCTGCCACTTCACATCGACCGTGCCTTTCGTGTTAGAAGCGAGTGTAAACACCGCTTTGTGAATCGGGGTAATGATGCTCTTTTGGTTGGCGACGGAGTAACTGCTGCCATCCCCTTCCGCTGTATAGGCTCTGACCAAAATGCGGTATTGGCAGCCGCCCTTTGCTTTGGTATATACATACTCCTGCAAATCGGTCTTTGTCAAGGTGGTGTATTTGCCGGTACCGGCATTATATAAGAAGACTTTGTAATATGCGGCACCTTCCACTGCCTCCCAAGCCACGCGAACCGTGTTGGAGCTTTCGGCAGCGAGCAAAAATTGCGGTTTGGCGAGGCGAGTGGTGGTAGTCTTTCTGTCTGCCGCCGTAAAAGCACTGCCCCAGCCGCCTTCAATCATCGCTCTGACTAAATAGGTGTGCTCACTGTTGCCTTCCAAATGTCCGTGTTCCCACGCCGTATCGGTGACATTTGCCAAGCGGGTATACTTGCCGCTTGCCGCATCGTATTCATAAATCCGGTAGAAATCCGCACCCTCGACTTTATTCCAACTAAGCTTGATGCTGTAGGAATAACGAGCTAAACTCAACTGCGGTTGCACCGGTACACTGTGGAAGCATTTGACATCATTGACCGTGTAGCTGCTGCCGGTACCGTCTGCCGTAAAGGCGCGCGCCAACAGGTAATTGCTGCTGCCGCTCTCTAAGCCGCTCAAGGTATAGCCGGGCGTTGTTAACTGCGCCAGGCGGGTATACTGCTTTGCTTTGGTGTCGTAGGAATACACACGGTAGTAAGCCGCGCCGCCCACTTTATTCCACGTAAACTGCAGCGATGTTTCGCTCGCGTCACTCACTTTAAGGGCAGGTTTATCCGGCAAGGTGACAGCACTCTTGTTGTCATCTGTCGTATACTTGCTGCCAACGCTCCCGCTAAAGGCGCGCACCAAAAGGGTATACTTTGTATTGCCCTTCAAGCCGCTCACGGTATAGGAAGTTGCCGAAGTCTCTGCCACGCGCTCATAAGAGCCATTACCTTTGTATAGATACACGCGGTATGATGCAGCACCTGCTACAGCTGACCAGGAAACCTTGATGCTGTTTTGCCCGGGCGTAAGTGTAAAATTCGGTTTGGCAAGCGAACCGACATAATAATAGAAGTTTAAGTCCGTATTGGTATAGGTAGGGTAAGAGTGAATAGTCATCTTGCCGCCCTTCGGGATAGTCGTAATGACACCGTAACCCGAACCGGCACCCTTGCGCACATTCAGCCCCGATACGAGAGAAGTACCTTTAGTTGCCGCCGTAAAATTGACGGATTGGGCACTGACATAGCCGGTATAAGAGCCGTAGGTAACTTTGAGCCACGCCACAGTCGGCTCACCGCAGCAGCCCTGCACATTGTCGCCGCCGTATTGCCAATATTTATAAACATGGTTTTTATTCGGCCAAAAGCTGCCGGAAGTGGAATTAATGGTATAGTAGGCATTCCAAAATTCGTAACCTTTGTTCAAAAACGTATCGGCGTTATATTGGTAAGTATAGAAGCCGGAGGAGGAGTAAATCCCCGCTTTAAAGCCCGCTTTTTTAATCGTATCGCAAAACGCGATAACGTTGTTGGTCATCTTCGTTTTGTTGAGCTTTCCGCTCGACCAGGCATAATCCAATCTCCCGTCGGACACTTCGGCAAACTCATAGTCAAAAAAGACCGGCAGCTGCAATTTATAGGCTTTAATGCGCTTGAGCACAAAGTTTGCCTCGGCAATCGCCTCGGTGGTATTGAGCGCCTGCGAATAAAAATACACGCCGATATTCACGCCCGCCTTTTGCGCACCTGCCATATTATCGTAAAAATAATTATCCTCGCGCATGGTGCCGGCTTGTCCGTAACCGCGGTAGCCGACGCGGATAATCGCATCATCAATGCCGAGCGCTTTAATCTTATACCAGTTAATTAAACCGTTATGCTCGGAAACATCAATCATGTCTTTAACCATTGTGCCGGCATAGCTGGCGTAGTGGGTATAGCTTTTGCCGGTAAACTGACTTTTGGTAGTGAAATTTGATGCAGCATAAGAAACACTGCCAATGCCAAAGAGCATTGCCAAACACAAAATAAAACTTATTAAAGAAATCGCTTTTCTTTTCATCACATCACCATTTCGTTTTTCTTATATTGTATGAAATTCCACTGCTTCGGTCAATGTAAAATAAAGGTAACCGCACGCACATTTCCCCCGAAGGCGGCGTTGCCGCCTTCGGGACAAAGAAATACAAATTAATAATCCATAATGAGCGGCTCTTCGCATCTGGGAATTTTCAGCGTGGTATCAAAGCTCTGATCTTCGGTGATGGAATACATATCGTAATCATCATCTGTCAAGCTTGCCTTAAATTTGGTCAAAATTCTTTCCAAATCTTTGTAGGCTTTTTCCATGATATCGTCCAAAGAATCGGTGGTGTGGAATTCCGGATTCCTCGGTTCCACTAACTCTTTATGCTCTAAGTTGAAATAATCATAGTCCGTCATCGGTTCCGGGTAGACGAAGAAGCACTTACCAACAGGTCCCTGCTTTTTCTTCACAAATAAATCAATCGCTCCGCCCAAAGCGTGTTGCTCAAACCCATGCGGGTCGTTGAGCAACTTCATGATGACGCGAGTATCCCTCATGCCGTTGTAACCGGCGTGCGGATATTCCTTATCCAAATCAATCTTGGTAAGGCGCGGGGTTAAGTAAGAAAACACGCGATCGCCTGCTTTATAAACTTCCTCATCCTTAGGAAGAATCCTGTAGGAAGCAAATTTATTTGCCTTTTTGAGGCCTTTCATCTTCTGCAAAAGATATGTATCAAAATTGTGCTCAATAATATTGTGAATCCACATTCTGTCCCAACTCTTCGGGCTGTCATTGTAGATTTCTTCTTCGATGGCATACACAAACGGATGCGCATTTCTGTCGAGCACATAGTGACAGATGATACCAATCATCACCGTGATGGCAAGATGGTCATCCGGATTTTCTCTGATGTACTTTCTCATAACAGTCAGCATCTGAGTCGGATTTACCTCCTCGTGGTAGATATCACCAACATCCATCGGGTTTTTACCCTTCATCCAAGGAAGGAGCCTTGCAAAGAAGAAAAGGTCGGGACCCTGCGCCGCATACCAAAGTGTGCCTTCATCGACTTTGACTTCGGGAAAGGTCTTTTTGATAAAGTCCAATTCGTGCTCTGCAAATAAATAGTGTGCATTAAATGATGGCATAATTTTTTCCTCCTAAAATTGCCCTTTATTTCCAGTGAAAGGAAGAAATTCAAAAAGAATCTGCCCTGCCTCACTTCACATAAAAGCACTCGCAAGCTGCTCTTATGTGAGGTGAGGCGTTCCGCCTTTCACTTGATTACATTTTTTCGCCGCTACTTGCGCGGGCGAATCATATTTAAGAACTTGAGCGTTCCCGCCAGGCGCTTGAGCGGCAGCGGGTTCCACTCTTTTTTCGGCGCGCAGTTGATGCGGTTTTGCTTAAAGACCGGTTTAAAACTCTCCAGCGCTTTGACAAAGTAGGCGTAATCCTCTCTGCCGTAACCCCAAGCGGTCTGCGCAATTGCCGCCGCGCGCGGGAAAAGCATATATTCAATCGCCGCGTTGGATGAAATGTATTCTGTCCACACACAGCATTCCAAACCGATCACACTCTCTCTGCCGCGCACATCCATCTCTTTGAGATAGGGAGAGAAGTTGTAGGTCTTTTTGAGCGGTGTCATCGCATAGGGGTAGTCAAAATAGCTATGGAAAAAGTCACCCATAATAACTTTTCTGCCGCTGTTTGCCCAATAGAGGGTATCTTTTTTGCGGTCAAGCCAGCGCTGCACGATAAAATTGTGCGACAGGTTCTCGCCCTTGAGCGCATCATTCCAGCAAATGACTTTTTTGCCCTTTTCTTCTAAATAGTGAGCAATGCGGTTCATCATCAGCGACTGCAGCTGCTCATAGCTTTCCAAGCCCTGTTCCTGCATCAATGCCTTGCAGGCGGAGCAGTGCATCCACTGCTCTTTGGGCACTTCATCGCCGCCGATGTGAAAGTATTCTCCCGGGAAAATCTCACACATTTCATCTAAAATTTTATGGAGATAGTCATAGGTCTTTTCGCTGCCGGCGCACAGAATGTTTTTAAAAATTCCCTGCTTGGTTTCGACCGGCACTTTTCTGCCGCGGCAGGACATTTCGGGGTAGGCGTGTATCATCGCCGTAGCGTGACCGGGCAAATCCAGTTCCGGCACCACATCGATAAAGCGCTCGGCACAAAACGCCACAATCTCGCGCATATCCTCTGTGGTGTAATAGCCCTCATAGCGGCTGTTGAGCTTGGTATTGCCGAAGTGAGAGCCCAGCCTGACAGACCCCTCCTGATGCAGTTTGGGCAGTGCATCAATTTGCATACGAAAGCCCTGGTCATCGGTCAGGTGCCAGTGAAATTTATTAAACTTTAAGCGCGCCATGGTGTCGATAATCGCCTTGAGTTCATCGACCGAAAAGAAGTGGCGCGAGCAGTCAATCATAAATGCGCGGTAAGAAAATTCCGGTTCATCTTCAATCTTCATCGCGCGCACGCGGTTGTTGGTCTGCCGCAAAATCTGCTCTAAGGTACACTCGCCGTAAAACACGGCTTTTTCGCTGCCGCCGATAATGGTAATCCCATCTTCCGCGGTCACTTCCAAAATGTACTCTTCTTCCCCGAGCAATATATCTAAGCTGGTGCGCACCGTTTCGCCTTTATAAGCATATTCGCGCTGAAAAAAGGTGGTTTTTTTCGGTGCGGGAACAATCTGTATCATAAGCCGCTTTCCTCCGCTGCACCATCCCCCTGCTCTGCCGGGGCAGTGGTGGTAGCCGTCTCTTCGCGCGCAGTGGTAGAAGTCTCCCCGCGCGTGGTCGGCTGCCGGCTGACATCTTCCGGAGCGGTCGTTGAAGGCACTGTGGTGCGCTCATCCTGTGTCATCTCAACATAGGCGGTAGTGGTCACCTGTGTGCGGGAGTTAACCCCTTTAATGAGTGCAATAATGAAATAACCGAGATACAGCACTAAAATCGCGCCGATGAGGCTCAAAATGATGCGCACAATTTTGATGCGCTTGAGTTTTTTGGCATTTTTACCCATCGCCTGCGCGTTGCTTTTAAAGGAATAATCGGGCATTTCATCTTTTTCATATTCCGAGACCAATTCGGCATATGCCTGCCCGTCAGGTTTCAAATATTGGTATTTCTTTTTTTGCTTTTCTTTCATAGATACCTGATTTTTCCTGCGCTTCCTGTATTTTTCATTGCCTTTTTGCCGCCGCGATAATAGTATGATAGTAGAACACATTGCGGAGGGAACCAATGAAAGTGGAAATCGGCGAAAATAATTGTCTTTTTATCTTTTTAAATGCGGCGGAAGCAAGTCAAATGCATGTGCACGAAGCCGCCGCCGACTTTGGCGATGCGCTGAGCAAAGCCGTCATAGAAAACCTGTACCGCGATGCGGCACAGCGCGCGGGGTTTACCCCTGCCGGCTACCGCTCTCGGGTGATTGAACTGCTCCCGTTTCAGGATGGCAGTGTGCTGTTATGCTTTCGCTTTGTGCGCACGAAACCGAAATTGAAAGTGCGCGCACGAAAGAAATATGCGCAGGCGCTTTATCATTTCGCTTCACGGGAAGCCTTTGCCGCCTTTCTCGACCACGCGGAGCAGCTCAAGCAGCTGCCGGAAGCGGTGTATGAGAGTGCGGGGGAATACCGCCTGCTGATTGCGCCGCACGCCACGCAGTTGGAGGCACTGCTCAAAGAGTATGCCGAAAGGTGTATGCTGCCTTTCGCGGCGGAGCGCACAAAAGAATACTGGCGCCCTGTCTACTGCAAGGAAGATTAATAACGGTGAAAACAGGCAATCGCTTCTGCTCTGTCTTCCGCCCCGAAGATGGCGTTGCCGCCCACTGCGACATTGGCACCGTTTTGCGCCACTGTGGCAATGGTGTCTTTACCGATGCCGCCATCTACCTGAATATACTTGCCCTTGCCTTCACATAAAGCACTGAGGGCTTTGAGCTTAGGCATCATATCCGCCATAAAGCTCTGCCCGGAAAAGCCGGGTTCGACTGTCATGACCAATATCATATCCGCCATATCAATGTAGGGCTCTACCGCCTCCGGCGGGGTGCCGGGTTTGAGCGCTACGCCCGCCTTACAGCCGCAAGCGTGGATTTTCTCAATCGTTTGCGCGGGGTCGCTTTCGCTCTCAATATGAAAGGTGATAAAATCGGCGCCCGCCTTGGCAAACGCTTCAATGTACTTGAGCGGGTCAATAATCATTAAATGCAAATCAAATACCATATCGCTCAAGCGGCGAATGGATTTAACCACCGGCACACCGAAGGTAATATTAGGCGCAAACACACCGTCAATCACATCTAAGTGCAGCCAATCGGCACCGCAGGTATCGATTTGTTTAATTTCATCTTCTAAGCGGGAAAAATCCGCACTTAACAGAGAAGGAGATACTAACATAAAAAACTTCCTTATTTTAAATCATATATAGAAATTATATATCAAATTCTTTTAGTAGTCAAATAAATACAAAAATATTAACCGAATTGTTACAAAATGCGACCGTTTGCCACAAAAGGCAAACGGTCGCATCAGCGTGTCGAAAAACTTGTTTTCGACACGCTGGCAGATGTTGAAAAAGTGAGATGAAATTTGTCAGTCTCTGCGCTGAGGCGTATGTAGATACTCCAAGCAGAGACTGGCAAAAACACAAAATCGCCGTTATATCAGTAAAAAACGGCGATTTTCTAATAGTATATGCTTGTATTTTTCTCTTACTAAAAACTATTTAGGAATTGTCGAGAAAAGCGAAAAGTGTTCTGATTTATAAATCCGTGTGGTTTCAGCCACTTTTTCGACAGTCTGATGCGACCGTTTGCCACAAAAGCAAACGGTCGCAACTCTCTTTTTATTCTTTTTTATACTCGCTTTTTGCTCTTGTAATTAACCAAAACAATGCCGCCGCTGACCAGTAACAGGCACAGCGCGCTTAAAGGCACATTGATTTGCTCGCCCAAAAGCAGTGCCGATAATATCACCCCGCCGACCGGGTTGATAAAGCCGAATACACTAATGCGCGAAACATCATTGTATTTGAGCAGCACGCTCCACAGCGTATAGGCGACGGCGCTGACCATCGCAAGATACAGGAGCACCGCCACGGCTTTCCACTCAAAGTGCACCAATCTGCCGCCGCTCACAAGCCCGATAACAACCATCAAAAGCCCGCCGACC
Source organism: Clostridia bacterium (assembly GCA_017432485.1). Classification (GTDB taxonomy): domain Bacteria; phylum Bacillota; class Clostridia; order Oscillospirales; family Acutalibacteraceae; genus RUG714. Next base: position 5,556 of record JAFRJB010000068.1, on the reverse strand, counting down.
AAAAACTGCCAGCCGCACAACAGCGCGGGATTATCACTTTGCGAAAACTTTTTAATGAGCACGGAACTGAGCGCATAGCAGGCGGCGGAAACGAGCATTAATCCCTCGCCGCCGAAGTGAAAGCCGAGCTGCAGGGTTTTGAGGTTGAGCAGCACAATACCTGCCAAACCCGCCACACAGCCTGCCACTTTGGGCAGGGTGAGTTTATCCTCCCGAAAAACGGCTGCCGCTAAGAGCACACAGAAGAATGACCCGGCAGCATTGAGCACACTGCCGGCGCTCCCCTCAATGCGCGCCAGCGAAAGGTAAAAGAAGGTATAGGTCAAAGCGGTCTGCACCGCCGCCAAAATCCCGATGTGTAAAAAAGTCTGCTTGCGGCGCGGCAGCGGAAGTTTCTTTTCCATCACCGCCTGTATGGCTAAACTGAGCACACCTGCCAGCGCAAAGCGGCAACCCGCAAAGAGAATTTGTGCCGCCGTGTCTTCCGCCGCTATTGCAAAAAAGCGGTAGCCGAGTTTGATGGCGGGAAACGCACTCGCCCACAGCAAACAGCACAGCGTTGCCAGCGGGATATACCACTGCGGCTTTTGCAGCCGCGCTTCCATTTGCACAGTGACCACTTCGCACCTCTTTTCATCCGTTTTGTTTCTTTCCGTCACCGACCATTATATGCTCGCAAAAGAAGCGTGTCAAGCCCGCTTCCCTTGACAAATGCGGCAATTTTATAGATAATTGAGAAGTAGAACCCCACTATTTTTTTGAGGAGAAAAATCATGAAATTCGCAAAAACGACACTCGCGCTCATACTGAGTGTGCTGCTGCTGTTTTCGGGCACCGCACTCTGCTTTGCGGCAAGCCCCGCAATCGGCGGCTGCAACTGGATGAGTGTGATTGATGACAGCACTTCTCTTGCCGATATCAGTATGCCCGGCACCCACGACAGCGCGGCAACCTATTTGGCGTTCGGCATCAAAGCGCGCTGCCAGGATAAAACCATTCCCGCGCAGTTAAACTGCGGCGCCCGCTTTTTGGATATACGCCTGTGCGCGGAGAAAAACAAATTGAAATTGGTGCACAATTTTGTTGATTGCCGCAAGGGTTCCGGCTTTACCGCACCGCGCCTGTATTTAGAAGATGTGCTCGAGTACTGCGCCGACTTTTTAGGCAAAAATGAGAAAGAATGTATCGTGCTCTTTGTCAAAGAAGACTTCGGCACTTCGGAAGAGTTTGACAGCCTGCTACAAAAATACATACAGCGCAATAAAGACCTGTGGTATACCGAAAACCGCGTGCCTTCTCTCGGGGAAGTGCGCGGCAAATTGGTGCTCATGAACCGCTACTCCAAAGCCGAGAGTAAGGTCGATGAAAAAACCGGCGGCATTAACTTAAGTAACTTCCCGGGGCAGGGTGACAACAACGGCTCCTATCAAGCGGTCAGCCTTGACTCCTACAGCGGCAAAATGATTTCCACCTATATGGTGCAGGACCGCTACAATTACCCGAAAGAGGAAAAATGGGAGCGCGCCGTCGCGCCGACACTGGCAATCGAAAAAACCGAAGACCAGCTGCTCATCAATTTCCTCTCTACCGCGGCAGGTCTTTCGCCCGAAATCAACGCCGCCTATGTCAATGCGCAACTGCTTGAGTATAACCTCAACCAAAAGGCGTGCTACGGTGCCGTGCTCTTTGACTTCATCACACCCGAACTCGCCGCTAAAATCTACAACTGCAATGCGGCAGTGATTAACAGCAGCTATACACCCACTGCCGGTGTCGCAGCGGATGTGCCCGAAGCCCAAAACGGCTTCATTCCCTTCTTAGACTTTGTTTGGTCGTGGCTGATTCAGCTGTTTTCCTGATAAATACTAATTTTGCAGTGCAAGCCGTTTTGTAAAGTTTTATTGCTTTACAAAACGGCTTTTTTGTTGCCTTTTTCCGCTATCCGGCACTACGCTCTCCCTGCAAATTTCCTTTGCCTATAAGCCTTTTTGCAAAAATTGCCCGGCAAAAAAGCCAAAAGTCCCTCCTGCTGCCAATCCTAATAAATTCGTAAAGCTTACCGCCTTTACAAATCTTTTCATATTTATCTGCGCCGCCTGCGGCGCAACGGAAAACTGAAAACCGAAAACCGAGTATATGCGGCTGCGGGCATAGTATGCCCCGCAGCCGCATATACTCTACTATGTTTGCTACCATTACCACCATTCAAGAGCCCGAAAACTTTTGGGGAAAGCTTAAATACAATCTGTTACCGCCACCGGTCAAAGCCGAAAAAGTCGAGGTCGAGGGCTGTAGCGGTTTTCTGAAATTGACCGTGCCGATAGTGCGCGGTAAAATCCACTGGGAACCGGTGCGCCGCGCTGCCGGCGATGCCTGCGGCAGCCTCATTACCCAAAGCACTTTTCGCCTGCACGAGCAAGCCGCGTTACAGCGCTTTGAAAGCGACAAATTCATGCGCCTGCTGTGCATCAATTCTTTTCTAAAACTGCTCTCACTCCTGCCGCAGCGCAAGCTGCTGCAGGAGTGCGCTGTCATTGATATGCCGGCGGCGCTGCCCGCTGCCCTGCGCGCACTGCCGCGCTACTGCCGCACGATTAAAATCATCACCGCCAACGAGCAAAAGTACACCCCTTTTGTGCGCCACTGTTTAGAAGAATACGGCACGGTCGTGTGCTTAAGCGAGCATATTTCCAAAGCCTTTGATGCGCCGGTGGTGCTGCACCCGCAGCCCGCCGCGATCCCGACTGCCTTCTCGCGCGGTTCTTTGGTATTTGCCTCTACCGCCAAAAATCTTTACACCTCGCGCCTGCTCACCCCCGAGGGCGCCAACATCCCGGCAAAGTACCTTTCACTTGTGCCCAAGGGTATTGCGCCGCTGCCCTTTGCCGCTGCACTGTACGAAGTGTCGGGCTTAAGTGAGCTCTCCGACTGCATCAGCCCCGCCTTTCGCATGCAAAATTCCATTTTATCTTATGCGGATGTCATTTCTATGCTTGACTATTAAAAGCTTATCATATATAATAAATAAGTTAATTACGGCAAGAACCTTGCCGAAAGTGAAAGGATGTTTGAACCATGCCGAAAGAAATTTTACTCACCAAAGAGGGTTTGGAAGAACTCAAAGAAGAATTACATTTCTTAAAAACCACCAAGAGAGAAGAGATTAAGGAGAAAATCCAGGTCGCTCTCGGTTACGGTGATTTATCCGAAAACAGTGAGTATGATGAAGCCAAGAGCGAACAGGGCAAGATTGAAAGCAGAATCAACGACCTTGAAGCGATGCTTCAAAACTATAAATTGATTGATGAAACCGAAGCTTCCACCGATGTGGTCGGTGTCGGCTCCAAAGTCAAAATTCGCGATATGGAGCTCAAAGAAGATATGGTTTACACCATTGTCGGTTTTGCGCAGGCAGACCCCGATGCCGGCAAACTTTCGGATGAATCCCCTATCGGCAAAGCCCTCCTCGGTCACAAGAAAGGTGACAAAGTGCAGGTAGAAGCTCCGGTAGGCACCATCACATTTAAGATTGTTTCTATCAGCAAGTAACACCAACTCAAGCGGGCGATTTCACCCGCTTTTTTACTAATGGAGGAAGTATGGCAGGAAAGTTTATCATCGAAAAGCAGGCAGACGGTACCTTTCGTTATGCCCTGATGCAGGAAAATGAAGAAATCGGTTACGCAGAAGGATTTGAGCAGGCGGATGCCGCCAAGAGAGCGGTTAAAGCGGTCAAAAAATCCTGCCGCGCAAAAGTACAAGCTGTCGGCGAAGAACTCTCTTTGCCGAAATATGAAATCGCGGCGGACGGTAAGTCTTTTCGCCTGATTGCGCAAAACGGCACGGTGGTGCTGCAAAGCAAGGCGGCGGAGGATATCGAGGCAGTGATTGAATTTGTCAAAAACAATGCCCCGAGCGCCTCTATGGAAATGGCTGCCGAAAAAGCGCCCAGCGAAAGCGAACAGCGCCAAATCCGCGTGGCAAAACTCAAAGCCCTGCAGGCAGAAGGCAACGACCCCTTCACGATTACCACTGCCGAGCAGTCCATTCACTCCGATGAAATCGCAAAGCAGTTTGAAGCGCTCGAAAAAGACTGCGCCGAAGGCGAAACACCCGAGCTTAACGTCTGCGTTTGCGGCAGAATTATGACCTGGCGCAATATGGGTAAAGCCAACTTCTTGGATTTGCACGACAAAAACGGCAAAATCCAAATCTATGTGAAAATGAACGACATCGGCGAGGAAGCCTTTGCCGCATTTAAAAAGTGGGATTTGGGCGATATTATCGAAGTCAAAGGTTTTGTGTTCCGCACCAGAACCGGTGAAATTTCCGTTCACGCAAAGCAGGTGCGCCTGCTCTCCAAGAGCCTGCTGCCCCTGCCCGAGAAATTCCACGGCTTAAAAGATACCGACACCCGCTACAGAAGGCGCTACCTGGATTTGATTATGAACCCCGAGGTCAAAGACACCTTTATTAAGCGCAGCAAGATTGTGTCGTCTATTCGCAATTATCTTGATAACATCGGCTTTATTGAAGTGGAAACCCCGATGCTCAATAACATTCCCGGCGGTGCTACGGCGCGCCCCTTTATCACCCATCACAATGCGCTGGATATTGATATGTATATGCGCATTGCCACCGAGCTGCACTTAAAGAGGCTGATTGTGGGCGGAATGGAAAGAGTTTATGAAATCGGCAGAATTTTCCGCAACGAAGGCATGGATGCGCGCCATAACCCCGAGTTTACCACCATTGAGCTTTACCAGGCATTTACCGATTATCACGGAATGATGGATATTACCGAGGCACTCATTCGCAACGCGGCTCAGGTTGCCTGCGGCACCACCACCGCCCACTGGCGCGGGCAGGAAATCGACCTTGGCAAGCCCTTTGCAAGGCTGACCATGATTGATGCGGTTAAGCAGTATGCGGGCGTGGATTTCGGCGCATTTGTCGGCGATACCGAGAAGGCAAAAGAGATTGCCGAGCAGTATGAAGAAATCGAAATCAAACCGACCGATAAGTGGGGCGATTTGCTCGCTAAGGTCTTTGAAGAGACCGTTGAAGAAAACTTAGTGCAGCCCACCTTTATTATCGACTACCCGGTAGAGGTTTCGCCGCTGACCAAGAAAAAGCCCGGCAAGGAGTACCTCACCGAGCGCTTTGAATTATTTATTTGCGGCTGCGAATTTGCCAACGCATACTCGGAACTCAACGACCCGATTGACCAGTACGAGCGCTTTATGCACCAAATCGAACTGCGCGAAGCGGGCGATGATGAAGCGAATATGCTCGACTCCGACTTCGTGATGGCTCTCGAATACGGCATGCCCCCCACCGGCGGCATGGGTATGGGTATTGACAGGCTTGTCATGCTCTTAACCGACAGCGATACCATCCGCGATGTCCTGCTCTTCCCGACAATGAAGCCGCTTTCGGAGTAAATTTTGAGTAATAAAAGACAGATGTTGAAAGAGTGAGCTAAAATTTGTCAATCGGCACGCTGAGGCAAGGGATAAGAACAACCAAGGATAATGTGGTTTTGCTTATTATTTT
>JAFRJB010000067.1 GCA_017432485.1 Clostridia bacterium | reverse complement strand
TTTAAAAAATGAGCACCTTATTGCCGATAGGTGCTCATTTTAATAGAAAGAAAAAGAGAAGAATATGACAAGATTTATCGTTATCCGGCACTGCGAAGCGGTCGGTAATCGAGAGAGAATATTTCAAGGCACTTATGATGGTGCTGTTTCGGAACTGGGTGCAAAACAATTGGAGTATTTGGCACTTCGCTTTCGCAATGAACATATTGACCGCATCTATTCCAGCTCCAGAAAACGCGCATTGGCGACTGCCGATGCGGTCAACCGCTTTCATCATTTGGAGATAGAAACGGATGATCGCATTATTGAGATACATGCCGGAGAGTGGGAAGGAAAACCATTTTCCGAATTTCCCGTGTTATTCCCGAAAGAAATGGAATTGTGGGATACCAATCCATCGCACTTTGTCGCACCAAATGGTGAAAAAATGAGCGATGTCTATGCGCGCATGTCCGCCTTTGTGAAGGAAAAAGCGCAGCAGTTTCCCGGTCAAACCATTGTGCTTGCTTCTCATGGTTGCGCCATCAGAAACCTGTTATGTTGGGCGGAACAGATTGGGTTTGAAAATCTCGGCGATGAAATCTGGTGTGCGAACACGGCAGTCAATATCATTGATGTCGATGAATCGCTGCAACCGCATTTGGTATTAAAAAATGATATTTCTCATTTGCCACCTCAAATGCAAACACTTTCTTCACAAAAATGGAACAGTAAATAGGGGATACTATGATAATTTTAGCGGTCGATTACGGAGATGCAAGAACCGGTCTTGCTATATGCGACAAAAATGAAATATTGGCAACGCCTTTAGAAACAGTTACAGAGAGCTATGCGCCCAAACTTATTGATAGAATTAAGACAGTGGCCGCCGAAAAAGGCGCTGAACTGATTGTTGTCGGCAAGCCGTTGAATATGGATGGCAGTGAGGGCGAAAGAGTGCACAAGTGCGTGGAATTTGCCGCGCAGCTGCAGGAAAGCAGCGGTATTCAAACCGAGATGTTTGATGAGCGCATGACAACAATGATTGCGGTATCTTCTTTAAATGTAACGAACACAAGAGGACAAAAGCGCAAAAAGGTGATTGATGCGCTTTCCGCACAGATTATTTTGCAGGATTTTATTGATTTGCGAAAAAAATAGGTTGATTTTTTAGAGTAACTAATATATAATGATTAAGTCAATTTGATTTGCCGGTGTGATGGAATTGGCAGACGTGCTGGACTCAAAATCCAGTGGTGGCGACACCGTACCGGTTCGACCCCGGTCACCGGCACCAACAAAAAACCTCTTTTGCAAAAGCAAAAGAGGTTTTTTGTACGTAATAATAAGGATTCGGTGATGCCAAATGCCTTATTTGCCGAAAAGAACAGCAAACAATTCTTTTCTATTAAATATTTAAATATTTATATTGCATTAATATTAAAATAATGGTAAAATTAGAATGATATAATAGGAGTAGTATAGAACCAAATGATTATTTTAGGAATTGACCCCGGTTATGCCATTATCGGGTGGGGGGTATTGGAATATGCGAACAACCACTTTAAAGTATTAGATTACGGTGCAATAACCACCAATGCCGGAGAATACTTTCCGCAGCGCCTTTCCGTTATATTTCAACAACTCAATGAGATTATTGATAAGTACCATCCTCAAGTGATGAGTATGGAAAAAATATTTTATAATTCTAATGCCAAAACAGTTATTGATGTTTCGCAAGCAAGAGGTGTTATCACGTTAGCGGCATACAACAAAGGGCTTGAGATTGCAGAATATACGCCCTTACAGGTCAAGCAGTCAGTGGTCGGCTACGGCAGAGCCGAAAAAAAGCAAGTGCAGGAAATGACAAGAACGATTTTAAACCTCGCAAAAGTACCTAAGCCTGACGACACGGCGGATGCACTTGCCATGGCGATTTGTCACGGGCATTCTTCCGGCTCCTTACTGCAACAAATGAAAGGTAGAACTTGGTAAATGATTTACAGCGTAAAAGGAACTTTGGTTTATACGGATTTAAATACCGCAGTCATTGATGTAGGCGGTATCGGATTTAAATGTTTTTGTTCGACCAGAACACTCGCACAGCTCCCGCCGTTAAATAAAGAAGTGTTTTTGCTGACATTCATGAATGTGAGAGAAGATGCGATTGAACTTTACGGCTTCTCCGATAAAACCGAGTTAGATTGTTATAAATTATTAATTGAGGTCAAGGGTATCGGTCCTAAAGCCGCTATGAGCATTCTCTCCACTTTGACACCGGACAGATTGGCTCTGGCAGTTGCTTCAAAAGATTTTAAAGCCATTCAGGCGGCGCCCGGTATCGGCAGAAAAGGTGCCGAAATGGTGGTGCTTGAGTTAAAAGACAAATTAGGCTCATTAGATATTGAGCAAGCGGATGTTGTGGAAACGGTCGGCAGCACCGAAGTGACCGCTTCCAAGAAAGATGCCATTGATGCACTGGTTTCTTTGGGCTACTCTCAAAGCGATGCCGCCAAGGTGATAGCAAAAGCCGGCAAAGATATGTCGACCGAAGATTTGATTAAATATGCATTAACGCACTTAGGCTTGTAATAAAGGAGTATTATGACTTACGAAGAAAACGACTCCCGACTGGTATCTACCGAATATCACTATGAAGATGATAATGATATTGAGTTGTCCCTGCGCCCGAAGGTGTTGGAAGAATATATCGGTCAGGATAAAGTCAAAGAAAAGTTAAAAATATATATTGCTGCTGCAAAAAACAGAAATGATATTTTAGACCACATTTTGCTCTACGGTCCTCCCGGTTTGGGTAAAACCACTTTGGCAGGCATTATTGCTAACGAAATGGGTGTAAACTTTAGAGTGACCTCCGGTCCTGCGATTGAAAAGCCGGGAGATTTGGCGGCATTACTGACAAACCTCCAGGAGGGCGATGTGCTTTTTATTGATGAGATACACCGCTTAAACCGCTCGGTGGAAGAAGTACTGTATCCCGCTATGGAAGACCAGGTAATTGATATTATTATCGGTAAAGGCCCCTCGGCGCGCAGTATTCGTTTGGATTTGCACAAGTTTACTTTAATCGGTGCTACTACCAGAGCAGGGCAATTAAGTGCTCCGTTGCGTGACAGGTTTGGTGATGTGGAGCGCTTGGAATTATATACAACTGAGCAGTTAGCGCAAATTGTTACGCGCAGTGCCGGCATTCTCGGTATTGATATAGAGCCGGACGGTGCTTTGGAAATTGCCTCTCGCTCGCGTGGCACACCGCGTATTGCCAACAGGTTGCTCAAAAGAGTGCGCGATTTTGCGGAAGTGGTGTTTGATGGTGTGATTACCGAAGAAAGCGCCATGAAGTCTCTTAATCAAATGGATATTGATGAGCTGGGGCTTGATCAAATCGACAGAACCTTACTGTTGACGATGATTAAAAATTATAACGGCGGTCCGGTCGGTTTAACGACACTGGCAGCATCTATCGGTGAAGAAACCGTCACGATTGAAGATGTGTATGAACCGTTTTTACTGCAAATCGGGTTTTTAACCAAAACCCCGCGCGGCAGATGCGCCACCCCGAAGGCGTATGCACATTTGGGGATTGAATACAAGACAGAATAGGAGTCAGAATGGGTAGATTATTTGGAACAGATGGGGCAAGAGGCGTAGCAGGTACAGAGTTAACTCCCGAGCTTGCAATGAATATCGGCAGGGCAGCAGCCTGCGTGTTAACCGAAAGCACACATCGACCGAAGTTTTTAATCGGTAAAGATACCAGGCAGAGTTCCGATATGCTGGAGGCTGCGCTTGCCGCGGGTCTTTGTGCGGTAGGGGCAGACGTCATGATTTTGGGTGTTGTGCCGACACCGGCAGTAGCATACCTTGTCAAAAAATACGCGTGTGATGCGGGTGTGATGATTTCCGCTTCACACAATCCCTGTGAATTTAACGGCATTAAGATTTTTCAAGGGACAGGCTACAAGCTTCCCGATGAAATTGAAAATCGTATTGAGGCGATTATTCTAGACGGTGCCGAGGTGCCGCCGGTCAAAACCGGTGGAGATGTGGGCAGAATCACCTATGCCGATACGGCAGTGGAAGATTATATTGCACATATCTGCACTGCATCGCAGGCAGATTTTAGCGGCATGAAAGTGGCATTTGATTGTGCAAACGGTTCTTCGAGTGCAACAGCTCTCAAGTTGTTTAAGCGTTTAGGGATTGAAGGCGTTTACACCGCTTATGAACCGAACGGCACCAATATTAATGACGGTTGCGGTTCCACCCACTTGGAAGCGCTCAAGAAAACGGTTCTTGAAAACGGCTGTGAGTTAGGCTTTGCGTTTGACGGTGATGCCGATCGCATGCTTGCCGTTGATGAAAACGGTCAGGAAGTAGACGGTGATAAAATTATTGCCATCTGTGCAAAATACATGAAAGAAAACGGCAATTTAAAGAATGATACCGCGGTGGTTACCGTGATGAGTAATATGGGTTTCTTTAAATTCTGCGAAGAAAACGACATCCGCTGCGAAAAAACGTCGGTCGGCGACAGATATGTTCTGGAAAATATGCTTGCAAACGGGCATAATATCGGCGGTGAGCAATCCGGTCACGTGATTTTCTTGGATTACGCCACCACCGGCGACGGGCAGCTTTCTGCAGTGATGCTCCTTAATGTGCTAAAGCATAGCGGTAAGAAGCTTAGCGAACTTGCTTCGCAAATGCAGGTTTACCCGCAGGTATTGGTCAATGTCAAAGTGACTGCAGCGGGCAAAGCGGCTTATGCGGAAGATACCGTGATTTCTCAAAGAATTAATGAAGCCGAAAAGCAAATGGGCGATACCGGCAGAGTGCTTGTCAGATTGTCAGGCACGGAGCCGCTCATCCGCGTGATGCTTGAGGGTAAAGATTTAGAGCAAATTACTGCGATTGCCAATGATATTGCAGGGCTCGTAAAGGAAAGATTGGCATAATGAGATGCGCAGATAATTGGAAAGACTATGAATTAATCGACTGTTCCGGCGGCGAAAGACTGGAGCGCTGGGGCGATAAAATATTAATTCGCCCTGACCCGCAGGTGATTTGGCAAAGCGACAAAGCAAACGAGCTATGGCGCCGTGCCGATGCGCGCTATGAGCGCTCTAAAAGCGGCGGCGGTGCCTGGCAGGTATATCATAAACTGCCGGAAGCCTGGGTTGTCTCTTACGGAAATTTGCATTTCGGTGTTAAGACCATGGGGTTTAAGCATACCGGCATCTTTCCGGAGCAGGCTGTGAATTGGGATAAGCTCTGTGAACTTATTCGCGGCGCAGGTCGTCCGGTAAAGGTTTTGAACCTTTTCGGCTACACCGGTTGTGCGACGATCGCTTGTTTGAAAGCGGGCGCTTCGGTTTGCCATGTGGATGCTTCTAAAGGCATGGTGCAGTGGGCAAAAGAGAATGCGAAGCTTTCCGGTGTTGATGACAGGCCGGTGCGCTGGATTGTGGATGACTGCTTTAAATTTGTTAAGCGCGAAATTCGGCGCGGCAATCGCTATGATATTATCATTATGGACCCGCCTTCTTACGGCAGAGGTCCGAATAAAGAGTTGTGGCGCTTGGAAGACCAAATATTTGAATTTTGTCAAACCTGCGCACAACTGTTAGATGAATCATCGATAGCGCTTTTCTTAAATTCGTATTCAACCGGATTATCGGCTGCCGTGATGCAGTACGTTTTGGCTTCGAGCATCGGAAGCGCGTTGGGCGGCACAACCAAGAGCGATGAAATCGGGTTAAAAGTCAGTGACAGTCAATTGATTTTATCCTGCGGCGCCACGGCAATATGGAGTAATGAATGAGTTTTATTACATGCAACAACTTATGTTATCAATATAGCGGCTCTAATCGCACTGTGATTAACGAGATTAACCTGCAGATTGAGCAAGGTGAGTTCATTGCCGTTATCGGTCACAACGGTTCGGGAAAATCGACTTTAGCCAAACTTTTTAACGGCTTATTTGTGCCGACTGCCGGTTCGGTTGAAGTCGGCGGCATCAGCACAGCCGATGAAGAAAATCGTATAGAACTGCTGCAGCAGGTCGGCATGGTTTTCCAAAATCCGGATAATCAAATTGTGGCAAGTATTGTGGAAGAAGATGTTGCTTTCGGTCCGGAGAATTTAGGTGTTGAGCCGGCTGAAATTCGCAAACGGGTAGATGAAGCGCTCAAAACAGTCGGGATGTATGACTACCGATTAAAAGCACCGCATAATCTTTCCGGCGGGCAAAAGCAGCGCGTGGCGATTGCAGGCATCATTGCCATGCAGCCGAAGTGTATTATTTTGGATGAAGCCACAGCAATGCTTGACCCGATTGGCAGAAAAGAAGTAATGGATGCTGTTAAAACGCTCAACCGCGATTTTGGAATAACCATTATTTACATAACGCATTTTATGAATGAAGCGGTAGAAGCCGATAGGGTGATCTTGCTTGACCAAGGCGTGATTGCAAAAGACGGTACGCCTAAAGAAGTGTTTGCCGACTACGATCAATTGATTGCTTACGGCTTAGATGTACCGCAAAGTTATCAGTTAATGAAAGAATTAGGTATAAACGACTGCGTTTTAACCGAGCAGGAATGTGTAGAAAAACTACAAGAGCTTTTGGGGGAGAATGGAAAAACTCGAGATTAAAAATCTTTCATATGTCTATTCCAAAGGAACACCGTTTGAATACTTAGCTTTAGATGATATTAATCTGTCTATTAAACAAGGTGAAACACTTGCCATTATCGGGCACACAGGCTCCGGTAAATCAACACTTATTCAGCATTTAAACGGATTGTTTAAAGCGCAGAGCGGCAGTGTTATCTTTGAAGGAAGAGATATTTGGGAGAATAAAAAGGATATTAAGAATGTCCGCTTTAAAATCGGTCTTTGTTTTCAATATCCCGAATATCAGTTGTTTGAAGAAACCGTATACAAAGATATTGCATTCGGGCCAAAGAATATGGGGCTGGATGCTGCGGAAGTTGATCGCAGAGTCAAACGCGCTATGGAGTATATGGGCTTACCGGAGCGCTATATCAACCGCTCACCGTTTGACATTTCCGGCGGGCAGAAGCGCAAGGTAGCGCTGGCGGGTATTTTGGCAATGGAACCCGATATTTTGGTGCTCGATGAACCGACTGCCGGTCTTGATCCTTCCGCCAGAAACAATTTGTTTGAATTAATCCGCAAATATAAAGAAGCATCCGGCACCACAGTGGTATTTGTTTCTCACAGCATGGAAGATGTGGCAAAAATGGCAGATCGCATTGTTGTGATGAGCCAAAGTAAAATTGTGATGCAGGGAACACCTGATGAAGTCTTTGCACAGGCGCCGAAACTTTTGGAAATCGGTTTAAATGTGCCGGCAATTACTTCTATCTTTTTGCAAATGAACCGAAACGGCTACCGATTGCCGCCGGTGTATACCGTGGAAGCCGCTGCGGCTTGTATTAAGGGAATGCTGGAAGGAGATGCCGTATGATTAAAGACATTTCTTTCGGTCAGTTTTACCCTTCCGAATCGTTGCTGCACCGCTTAGACCCGCGTTTTAAAATTATCATCACATTAATTTTGGTTGTCGGCATCTTTCTTTGTAACAGTGTGTGTAGTCTTGTTTTTGCAACGGTTATTGCAATACTGTTAATGCTGCTTTCCAAAGTGCCGATTTCTACTTATATTAAAAATACAAAACCGCTTATTCCGATTATCCTTTTGACATTTATTCTCAATTTGATTTATGTGCCGGGGGAAAATGTGCTGTGGCGCTTTTGGAAAATCACCATAACTACCGAGGCGATTGAAACAGCTGTGTTTATTGCGGTGCGCATTGTTTTGCTGGTTATTGTGACTTCCTTTTTGACCTATACCACCACACCCACCGCCTTAACAGCCGCGATTGAAGATTTGCTCAAATGGCTGAGAGTTTTTAAAGTGGATGTGCATTCCATTGCAATGATGATGAGCATTGCGCTTCGCTTTATTCCGACTTTGATTGATGAGATTAATAAAATTATTAATGCGCAAAAAGCGCGCGGCGCCGATTTTGATTCCGGCAATGTTGTGCGCAAACTCAAAGCAATGGTGCCGATTTTAATTCCGCTGTTTATTTCTTCTTTTCGCAGAGCCTATGAACTTGCCAATGCTATGGAGTGCCGCTGCTACAATGGCGGAGAAGGCAGAACCAAAATGAAAACCATGCATTGCTCGGCAAAAGATTTTGTTGCTTTAGGTATCTGTGCGATTGCCGTAGCGGGGTTTGTATTACTTAATTCCATTAAAATTGCCGGAGTGTATTGATGCCGAATGTATTATTAACAATTCGATATGACGGAAGCGCCTATCACGGTTGGCAAGTGCAAAAGAATGCGCTGAGCATTCAGCAGGTGTTGCAGGATGCTATCGAAAAAGTCTTTGGCAGCCGTTTGGATGTAAAGGGCTGCAGCCGCACCGATACGGGCGTACACGCCAATATGTATTGTGTAAATTTTGCGGCGCCGTTCTTTCCCGGAGACTACCACTTGATCAGTGCGCTTAATCGGCATTTGCCGCCGGATATCAAAGCCTATGCCTGTCAAGAAGTGGAAGAGGACTTCCATGCGCGCTATTGCGCAAGCGGGAAAGAATATATATATTACATTTACAACGCGAAATATGAAAATCCGTTTTTTTCAAAATATGCATTTCACTACCCGTTTGCTATTGACGAAAACCGATTAGATGCGGCGGCTAAGCATTTGATCGGCACACACGATTTTGCCGCCTTTTGCAGCGCCAATTCCGATATTGAAGATACGCACAGAACTATTTATAACTGTGCGGTGGTGCGCGAAGGAGATATGGTAAAAATTATCATCAGCGGTGACGGTTTCCTGTACAATATGGTGCGCATTATTGCAGGCACCCTCATTGATGTGGCAAAGGGGAAAATCGAACCGGAGGATATCATCGATATTATTGAAAGCAAAAACAGGAAAAATGCCGGTAAAACTCTTGCTGCAAAAGGATTGTTTTTAAACAAAGTGTTTTATGGAGATTAATTTTGAAAGCTGAAAAAGAATTAAAACTCAGAGTTCATAAAAAAAGAATACTCGACAAACTCAATAAATCGACTGCAGAGGATGAAACCAAACCCGCTCGCTCTAAAAAAGGCAAGAGATTGGGCTCTGTAGGCAGAATATTCCTGATTGTTATTTTCAGTTTGATTTTTCTGTTTGTCATTTTAAATATCAATTATTTGACTCCTTCCAAAATGAAGGAGCATATGAAAGCCGTATTTGCCGACTTCGGTTCAGGTGAAGGATATCCGTATCGCTTTTCTTCGGATGACATTATTGATTTCTTTTCCTTTTCTTCCGGTGACAGAGTTGTTTTAACGAATAATGATTTAATTATTCTCAATTCTTCGGCAAAAGAGGTGCTTAATTATAAACACAGTATGTCTCATCCGATTGCCAAATACTCGAAGGATCGCATTTTGCTGTTTGATCAAGGTTCAAAAAAAGCAGTAATCTTAACTCAAGGCGGTCAGGTGGTTGCTTTCCCAAACGATGACAAAATCATTTGCGGCGATATTTCCGACAGCGGTAAAAGTGTGCTGGCTTTTAAGGATTCTGCCGGTAAAGAAACCCTCAATGTCTTTAACTATAACGGCAAGAAAATTATGAGTTGGGAAAAGGGTGACGGTTATATCATTGACTGCTGCTTAAGCGCCAATGGCAATATGGCTGCTGTGGGCATTATTGATACGGAAGACGCGGTACAGACAGTTAATGTCATTACTTTTAATGTCAGTAATGCTAAGCAGAAGGGAAATATACAGTATAAATCGGTTTCGCTTTATGATTTGGAATTTTTACATTCCAACGATTTAGCGGTTTTATGTAACAACCAAATCAATGTATTGGATGCGCGCTGTCAATCGAAAGGAAACTTAGATTTGCCGGCGGCAACGATTAAGAAACTCTTTTGCGACAGAAACGGGCACATAATTAATGTGTACTCTTTATATAACAACGGCAAGTATTATATCGACATCTACAATGCTTCATTGAAAAAGGTGGATAGTAAAGAGTGTAGCGGGGAAGTGCTCAATGTCAGCTCGGATGGTAAGAGTATCGGGGCGCTTTACACAAACCATACGGCAGATGTCAGTATGATAGGCGGAAAAGTGACCTACCGCGCTAAATTGGAAATCGAACCTTCTTTTATTGTGACAAAATCGCGTGTGGTATATGCGTGCTCCAACGGCACGGTTGAAAAAGTCAAGGCGGTTAAACAATGAGTTTCAATTATGTGGATTATGCGTTTTTCGCGATATTCATATTATTCAGCATCTATTCTCTTAGGCGCGGCTTTATGAAGCGAACTGCCGGTTTTGCGGCATGTGTGGCATCGTTTATTTTAACGATGGTAGCGATGCGTTATTTGCCGGCACAGATACCGTTTATTGCCGAGCATAAAGCGGTTGCTTACGCAGTCTTATTTGTGTTACTTTGGGTCGTGCTGAAGTTTCTTTTACATCGCATTTTCTCAAAGTTTACCGACAATTTGATTTTAGGTACAGCCGATAAGATATTAGGGCTTGCCGTCGGCTTGTTACAGGCGGCAATCATCATTTTTGTGATTTCTTATATTATCTATTTCTTTAACGAAAGATTTGCGTTGCAATCTGTTGTGATTCAACAAATTATTCATTTTTTACATGGATAGAAAGGGTATTTTATGGAACAACTCAAAAAATATCTCAAACAAGCTAAAACCATACCCAACATTCTTTCTTTTATCAGAATTGCGCTCATTCCCGTATTCTGCATTTTGATGGTCAGTGCAAAAGAAGGCGATTTTCTCAACATTAAGAAGTTTGTAATCGGTATAGTCATATTTGCCATCGCAGGTTTAACGGATTTGTTTGACGGCAAAATTGCCAGAAAATTTAATCAGGTGACAGATTTGGGAAAAATGCTCGACCCTGTAGCCGACAAATTGACGCAATTTGCTGTTGCCATCATTTTAATGGTTTGGTTTTGGGGCGATTGGCTGTTTATCGGTCTGTTTTCGGTGTATATTATCAAAGAAATCGTACAAATTATTGCCGGTTTGATAATGCTTTCAAGATATGATAAACCGATGCAGGCGGCTTTCTGGGGCAAAGCTTCCACTGTTGTATTTTACATTGTGATGATTGTGATGTTTTTGACCAGTCAAAAGGGTGTAATGCATCAGCTATATCTCCAAGGTATTTTGAAATTTGATTTTGTAATGCCTATTGTCATACTGTATATTCTTGTCGGTATTTCCGTCATCTTTATGATTTTGGCATTTCTCAGTTACATACCGGACTATATTGAAGCAATGCATCATACAAATCAAAGAGGGTTAGAAGAAATAATTTCGGCAGCATTAATCGTTTTGATCGGTTTATTTATGTTGCTTATCAGGCATGACGGCGGCGGTATTCAGTTTGCTTACATTGCCGGAGGATTTTTCGGCTCGGCTGTCACATTGATAGTTATCGGTACTTACCGTTTGATTGTGACGTCGAAACTGCCGAAGGGGGATCCGTTGAAAGAAGCAGAAGAGGCACAAAAAGAAAAGGAAATTGGTGATTAACAATGGCAATGATGTGTTCGAGATGCGGTAAGCGCCCGGCGGTTATCTTCATCTCAAGACCTGACAACGACAATAATAAACCGGAAGGCTTATGTTTAACCTGTGCAAAAGAGTTAAACATCGGTCCCGTCAAGCAGTTGATGGATCAAATGGGGATTACCGATGATGATTTAGAGGCTGCCCAAGATCAGTTGGCTCAGTTGATGAGTGATAATGACGGCGATTTTGAACTCGGCGGGGCACAGCCGCTTCCGTTTATGAATTTTATGCAGGGTGAAAAAGCTGCTGAGGATGAAGCGGAAGATGAGCAAGAGCAGGCACAAGAGCGTGAAAGCGACAGCAAAAAGTCCAAGCATAAGAATAAGAGCAAGCGCAAATACTTAAGCACTTACTGCACGGATTTAACCAAAAAAGCCTCTAATAATGAGATTGACCGCATTATAGGCAGAGATAAGGAAATTGCAAGAGTTATTCAAATTCTTTGCAGAAGAACCAAGAATAATCCATGTTTAGTCGGTGAACCCGGTGTGGGTAAAACGGCAATCGCTGAGGGGATAGCGCTTAAGATTGTGCAGGGAAAAGTACCTGCCAAGCTTGCCGAAAAAGAAATATTCCTTTTAGATTTAACAGCTTTGGTTGCCGGCACACAATTCCGCGGGCAGTTTGAAAGCCGCATTAAAGGTTTGATTGATGAAGTGAAAAAAGAGGGTAATATTATTCTCTTTATTGACGAAGTGCATAACCTTGTCGGCTCCGGCGGCGACAGTGAAGGCACGATGAATGCCGCTAATATTTTAAAACCGGCACTCTCGAGAGGGTTAATCCAAGTTATTGGTGCAACTACCTTTGATGAATATCGCAAATATATCGAAAAGGATTCCGCTTTAGAGAGAAGATTCCAACCGGTTAGTGTGGAAGAACCCTCGCTTGACGATACGACTGAAATTCTTATGGGTATCAAGGATTATTATGAAGAGTATCACCGCGTGAAGATTTCCGATGAATTAATCAGAAAAACGGTGGAACTTTCCGAAAGATATATTAACGACAGGTTTTTACCCGATAAGGCGATAGATTTGTTAGATGAAGCGTGTACCTGCGCCAATCTTAGAAATAAAGCCATCAGCCGCTTACAAATTGCCGAGCAAAAGCTTCAGGATTTAAAGGCGCAAAAAGAAGAAATTGAAAATATTGAAGAAGGCAAAGAAATTGACTACGAGGCCTTGCTGGAAGTCAAGAGCAAAATTGCCGATTTGGAAAAGAGTTTGCCTGAAATCCAACAACTTGCTGCCGATAACCAGGTGCTTGATGACGACCTTGCCAAAGTCATTCATCTTTGGACAGGTGTGCCCGTGCAAAAAATCCAAATGGGCGATTTGAAAAATCTCAAAAATATGGAAAAAGAGATTAAGGCAAAAATCATCGGGCAGGATGAAGCAGTAGATGCACTGTGTAAAGCCATTCGCCGCAGCAGAGTGCAGATCAGTGCAAGAAGACGGCCGGCTTCCTTTATCTTTGTAGGACCCACCGGTGTGGGTAAAACCGAATTGGTGAAGCAGTTGAGTTATCAGCTCTTTTCTACGCCGGAAACACTCATTCGCTTGGATATGAGTGAATTTATGGAGAAGCACTCCGTTTCGCGCATTATCGGTTCGCCTCCCGGTTATGTCGGCTATGACGAGGCCGGGCAGTTAACAGAAAAGGTGCGGCGCAAACCCTATTCGGTTGTGCTCTTTGATGAAATTGAAAAAGCGCACCCCGATGTGATGAATATTCTTTTGCAGATTTTGGATGAAGGCAAAGTGACCGATGCGCATGGCAGAACCGTATCTTTTGCCAATACGGTGATTGTGATGACTTCTAACGCCGGTTCAACACATAAGGACACAACCTTAGGTTTTGCAAAAGATAAAGCCACCGTATCAAAAGAAAGAGCAATCAAAGCGCTCGAGCAATTCTTGAAGCCTGAGTTTATCGGCAGAGTGGATGAAATTATCGCTTTCAATCCGCTGACAAAAGAAAATTATATTCAAATTGCTGCTTTAATGCTTGAAGAATTAATTGATCCGCTTAAAGATAAAGGCATTATCCTTTCTTGGAGTCAAAAAGTCTTGGAAATATTAGCTGAAAAGTCTTTTGGAGGTCCGAGAGGGGCAAGAGATTTGGCAAATTCCGTCAGAAAATATGTAGAAGACCCGATTGCTGCTATCATTGTGGAAAAGTGTGATGAAAAAATCAGCGCAATTTCACTGGAAGCAGAGTCGGATGAAATCATAGTAAAAGTTGTTTAAGGGAGAGATTGTCATGGGAAAAAGAGTATTATCGTTTGCCTTAGCACTGGTGATGCTTGTTAGCGCCTTCTCTTTTACTTCCTTCGCGGAAGGGAATTATATTTCCGGAGATTGGGCGTATACAGCTGAAGACGGTGCTGCAACCATCACTGCCTATCGCGGTGAAGAAAAGATCATTAATGTCCCGGAAACTCTCGGCACTTCAAAAGTGGTTTGCATAGCACATGATGCCTTTGCTAATACCATTGCAAAAACCGTTAATTTGCCGCTGAGTGTTAAGGAAATTCAAGAAAATGCATTTGCGCAACCGTCTGTTAAGGCGGTCTATGTTCCGAAAAGTGTGAAAACAATTGCTGACAATGCTTTTAATGCAAAAGTCGAAGTATTCTCTTTTAGCGGGACTGTTGCCGAGACATATGCAACTGACAATTCTCTTAAGTTTATTAAAATTGCTGCTGCGGATTATTATGACTCTTATGTCGGCAAAAAAGTGTATATTGATACACCGCACACCATTACTTTAAAAGCGTTAGATAGTTATAACACTATTAGCGGCAGGAATATTATCGGAGCTAAAACAGGCAACGGCAAGGTTTCCATTACCTTTACCTGCGGGATTACTGCCGTATTGTCAGTGAAAGTGCGGGCAACACCGAAATCGATTACCAATTTGCCGAAGATTGTCAATTTATATATTGGTGACCAAAAGCAGCTGCAACCGGAAATTTCAAACGGAACCTATCCCGATGAATTTAGCTTTAAGTCCGGAAATACTGCTGTGGCAACGGTTACGAATGGTAAAATAAAAGGTATTGCTCCCGGCTCTACGAAAGTGACTGTGAAGTATTCTAACGGCATCTCTGCAGAAGTTCCTGTGAATGTCGGGTATGAAACGGCACACTTCAATCTGGATAAAAAGGAAGTATTGTTGGGTGTCGGCGAAACCTATAAACTCACTTATAAAATCGGTAAAAACGAGGCTGTTAAGAAGATATATTATACTTCTAATAACGAGAAGGTCGCTACAGTCGCCGCAAACGGTACGATTACGCCTAAGAGTGTCGGCGTTGCTACGATTACCGCTACCACTAACAATGGTTTAACCGACAAATGCGTGGTTACTGTCGGCAAAGCGCCTAAGAGCATTAAACTGGCTGCGAGTTCGATTACCCTCGGTACCGGTGAAAAAGTAAAATTTAAAGTCAGTGTTGACAGCGGTGCTGTGTGCTCCACCTATATTTGGAGAATGGATGACACAAGTATTGCCACTGTCGACGCCAATGGCGTGGTGACAGGTAAAAAAGCGGGAACAACCTATTTGTATGCTTATACTTACAACTACAAATCCAAAGACCCGTATATCCGCACTTATGCAAAAATCACTGTCAAAAAGGCACCGTCAAGTATCGGGTTTAATAAAACGAAAATTGTACTTGGTGTCGGTGAAAAGTTTGATTTGAATGTGAAACTGCCGGCAAACAGCAATTGTTACAAGAAGACAGTGAAAATGGGAAATACCTCTATTGCATCTCTCGGGAAGAATATTGTTGTGCAAGGCAAAAAGGTAGGCACAACCAAGATTTCCATTACTGCTTTTAATGGCAAAAAAGGGTATTGCACCATTGTTGTAAAACCTGCTCCTGTCAAAGTAGCTTGTAAACCCGCTTCCGTGAAACTTGCCTTAGGTCAAAAATATCAGTTAAAACCTTATGTAAATACAGGGGCTGCTTGCTCCACATACATTTATAAAACAACAAACAGTAAGGTTTGTACTGTTAATCAAAAAGGGCTTGTCAAAGTCAAAGATTACGGCAGTTGTTACATTAAAATATTCACTTATAATCATACCGGTAAAAAACCGATTGTATGTAAAGTAAAAATGCAGGTTGGTTATATTACCAATAAGCTTGAGTACTACACAACCTATTTTGTTGAATCGGATTACGGCAAGTCTCATAACATTAAAATGGCATGCAAATACATTAACGGAAATACCGATGGCTATATTATTCAGCCCGGCGAAATCTTTTCCGTTAATCAGGCAATCGGACCTCGTAACACAGCAAGAGGATTTACGGAAGCAAATGTTATTTCCGGCGGTGTGTATGTGCCCGGAATCGGCGGCGGTATATGCCAAGTGGCAACCACTTGCTTCAATGCGGCATTGTATGCGGATTTGGAAATCATTGAACGGTGGAATCACTCACTTAAATCCGGTTATGTGCCGATTGGCAGAGATGCCACCATCTCCTGGGGTATTCAAGATTTCAGATTTAGAAATGATTACAATACACCGATTCGCTTAAAGATGAATTATGACCCCAGCGGTGTGCTTAACTGCACCATCTACTCTTTAGCAAAGGTGAAATTACCGAAGATTAAACTTGATGTTACGCATAGCGGCGGTGCTTATACGCTCAGGCGTTACTCCAACGGCAAATGTAATTATGTCACCAGAAGCGTTTATGATAATGCTTAAATTTTCCCATTAAACAACAACTAATATATAAACCAAAAAGGCTTTAAAGCAATTTGCCTTAAAGCCTTTTTGACAGGTGAAACATTCTATTGAAAAAAGCACGGCAAAACCGTGCTTTTTTCTGGCAGGGATAGCTGGGTTCGAACCAGCGAATGATGGAGTCAAAGTCCATTGCCTTACCACTTGGCTATATCCCTAAAAATTGGGGTGGAGTATGGGACTCGAACCCACGACATTCAGTGCCACAAACTGACGCTCTACCAACTGAACTAACCCCACCGAATATTGGCACGCTTGGAGGGATTCGAACCCCCGACCCACTGCTTAGAAGGCAGTTGCTCTATCCAACTGAGCTACAAGCGCATATTTTCTTGGAGCGGGTGATGGGAATCGAACCCACACGACCAGCTTGGAAGGCTGGGATTCTACCATTGAACTACACCCGCATTTATGGTTGCAAATAATTTTAACATAACAGGCTATTAAAGTCAATAAAAAAATCAAATATATTTATTTTACAGATAGTATTGACATTATAAAAGTTTTTAATTATTATATTTATTACTATGAAATGTTTGGAGGGTGAAAATGCAAGATACTAATGTAGTAACTCTTGAAAATGTTTGTGTAGATTTCGGCGAAGAAAAAGTGCTTGATCATATCTCATTAAGCATTAAAAATAAAGAATTTGTTACACTGCTCGGACCTTCCGGCTGCGGGAAAACAACTACTCTGCGCATTATTGCGGGTTTTCTTGAGCCGAATTCGGGCAATATTTATTTTGAAGGCAAAAATATGGTCGGTGTGCCGCCGTATAAGAGGGCGGTCAATACCATTTTTCAGCGCTATGCGCTGTTTCCGCATCTGAATGTATATGAAAATGTGGCATTCGGCTTGCGCGTGAAGAAGTGTAAAGAAAAAGAGATAGATGAGAAAGTCAGAAAAATGCTCAAAACTGTCAATCTCAACGGGTTTGAAAACAGGGATGTTTCTCATCTTTCCGGCGGTCAGCAGCAGCGCGTGGCGATTGCAAGAGCGCTCATTAATGAGCCGAAAGTATTGCTGCTTGACGAACCGCTATCCGCTTTGGATTTAAAGCTGCGCAAGGATATGCAGGTGGAACTGAAAAATATTCAAAGAGAAACCGGCATTACTTTTATTTTTGTTACGCATGACCAGGAAGAAGCCCTCTCGATGTCCGACACGGTTGTAGTAATGGATAACGGTGTTATTCAGCAAATCGGCACACCCGAAGACATATACAACGAACCGATTAATGCTTTTGTTGCCGATTTTATCGGTGAAAGTAATATTATCGACGGCAGAATGCTCGAAGATTATAAGGTCTTACTTGACGGTGTGGTCTTTGACTGCGTAGATAAAGGCTTTGAAAAGAATGAAGCGGTCGACGTTGTCATTCGACCGGAAGACGTGGATGTTGTTGAACCCGAAAAAGGAATGCTCAAAGCCACTGTCACGGCTGTCACATTCAAAGGCGTTCACTTTGAAATCATTGCCGATGTGCAGGGGTTTAAATGGATGATTCAATCAACCGATATTTCTTATGTCGGCGATAACATCGGTCTTTATATTGAACCGGATGCGTTTCATATTATGAAAAAGAGCAAATACTCCGGTATGTTTGGCGATTACAGTACTTTCAGTGATGAAATGGAAGAAATTGCCGGCATCAGTTTCAGTGAACAAGAGGATAATACAGATGCGCAAGCATAGCAAAAACAAAAAGAAATATCTCTCGGCGATCTACATCCTTTGGATGCTGGTATTTACCATTATACCCTTAGGGCTGGTTGTATACTTCTCACTGACAACGATTGACGGTAAATTTACGTTTGAAAATTTAAAAAATATCGGCGAATATACGCCCGTGTTTTTATCTTCCATTAAATTGTCGGCGATTTCGACAGCGCTTTGTTTGTTACTGGGTTACCCGTTTGCCTATATCATTTCCAAGGTGAAAGCCTCCAAACAGGTTATCTTTATGATTTTTATCATGCTGCCGATGTGGATTAATTTCCTTTTGCGCACCTATGCTTGGATGACTTTGCTGGAAAACAACGGAATTATTAACAGATTACTTTCTTTTATCGGTATCGGCCCCGTGCATATGATTAATACGCAGGGCGCCGTTGTGTTGGGCATGGTCTATAATTTTTTGCCTTATATGATTATTCCGATTTTTAATGTGATGACGAAAATCGACAAAAGTTACATTGAAGCGGCTCAAGACCTCGGCGCCAATAACCGCCGGGTGATGACGCGTATCATTTTCCCGCTGAGTATGCCCGGCGTTGTTTCGGGGATTACGATGGTATTTGTACCGGCTGTGAGCACATTTATTATTTCTACGATGCTCGGCGGCGGCTCCAATATGATGATTGGTGACTTGATTGAACTGCAGTTTTTGGGCGGTTCCTACGACCCGAATTTGGGCTCGGCGCTATCATTGGTGCTGATGGTATTAATTCTCATTAGCATGGGCATCATGAATGAATTTGACTCCGGAGAGGAGGATGTATTGGCAGTATGAAAAAGTTTTTTTCAAAGGTCTATGTTGCTTTTATTTTCCTCTTCTTATATGCACCGATTGCGGTTTTACTTGTTTTTTCTTTTAACAATTCCAAAAGCCGCGCGGTTTGGCATGGTTTTACTTTAAAGTGGTACGGCGAACTCTTTCGGGATGAAGCGATTATCAATGCCTTTATCACAACGCTTTTGGTGGCAACCTTGGCGGCAATCATTGCAACTTTGCTCGGCACCCTTGCAGCCATCGGCTTTAAGAATATGCGCAAAGGTCCGCGCAAGTTCTATATGCAGGTCAATAATATTCCGATGCTCAATCCCGAGATTGTCACCGGTGTTTCTTTGATGCTCTTATTTGTTTATTGCGGCAGAGTATTAGGCGGAATGGAACTGAGTTTTACCACCTTACTCTTAGCGCATGTTACGTTTAATGTGCCGTATGTCATACTTAATGTGATGCCCAAACTCCAGCAGATGGATGGGCATTTGTATGAAGCGGCGTTAGATTTAGGCTGTAAGCCTGTGCAGGCATTTTTTAAGGTTGTGCTGCACGAAATTATGCCCGGCATCGTTTCCGGCTTCATTATGGCGTTTACGCTTTCGTTTGATGATTTTGTGATCAGTTACTTTACAAGCGGCGCAAAATCACAAACATTATCCATTATTATTTATGCGATGACCAGAAAGAGAATCAGCCCGAAAATCAATGCGCTCTCTTCCATTATGTTTATTACGGTATTTGTGCTGCTCTTAATTGTGAACCTGCGGCAGAATAAAGAAAAAAACGCTTCCAAATCCAAGAGGAAGGGGATGTTGCGCTCATGAAGAAACTGCTTAGCATCCTATTAGTGCTTTGTCTACTTATCGGCGCAGTTACGCTGCATGCAGGTGCCGCACAAAGAGAACTCGATGTCTATAATTGGGGCGAATATCTTCCCGACGGAACTGATGGATTTAAAGATATCAACGAAATCTTCACCAAAGAAACCGGCATTAAACTTAATTACACCACTTACCAAAGTAATGAAGAGATGTACACCAAAATTTCCGGGGGTGGGGTAAGCTACGATGTTGTCGTACCATCCGATTATATGATTTCCAAGATGATTGAGAATGATATGCTCGAAAAAATCAACACGGACAACATCCCGAATTATAAAAATGTGAGCGAAGATTTCAAGCATTTGGAATATGACCCGAACGATGAATATTCGGTGCCGTATACCGGCGGTACGGTCGGCATTATTTACAATAAAAAGCTCATTCAACCCGATACGGATTTAAACACTTGGGATGTGTTATGGGATGATACCTATAAGGGGCAAATATTGATGTTTGCCAATTCCAGGGATGCTTTTGCCTGCGCTTTTTCCAAACTCGGCTACAGCTTAAATACGACTGATGAAAAAGAGTGGATAGAAGCGGCGGATGAACTTAGAAAGCAGCGCCCTTTAGTGCAGTCTTATGTACAAGACCAGATAATGGATAAAATGATTGCAGGCGAAGCGGCTTTGGCGCCGTATTACGCGGGCGATGCTATCACCTGTATGGATGAAAACCCGGATTTGGACTTTATTATTCCGGAGAACAGTGTGTTTAACCGCTTTGTGGATGCAATGTGTATTATGAAGGATTCACCGCACCAAAGGGAAGCGGAGGAGTATATCAATTTTATCCTCAGACCGGATATCGGCGCGGAACTGACCAATTATCTGCATTATACAACGGTTAACAAAGCCTCTTTTGAACTCTTAAGTGAGGAAGAGCAGAATAATCCCATTGCATACCCGAGTGCCGAGATACTCAAAAATGCAGAAGTCTTTGTTAATTTGCCGCCTGAAATCGACGAATTACAAAAGGATTTGTGGACTTCCATCAGAGCCGATAGCACAGGGTCAATTTGGTCAATCGTTTTTGTGATTGCCGGCTTTGCATTACTGTGGGCAGTAATTGCTTTTTACAATCGCGTGATAAAGCGCAAAAAGTTCAAATAATTCAAAAAAGTGTTGACTTTTTAGTGCTACTATGCTAAAATATCTGCGTTGTGCGAGAGTGGCGGAATCGGCAGACGCGCACGTTTGAGGGGCGTGTGGGGTGACTCGTACGGGTTCAAGTCCCGTCTCTCGCACCAAGTAAAACAGCAACCAAAAGGTTGCTGTTTTTTACTTGGTGCGAATGATGTTTGCCTGCGGCAAATGATGTTGGCTTCGCCAATGATGCTTGCTTACGCAAATGATGTTTTGCTGCGCAAAATAATTGGCAAACATTGCATCATTGCGAGTGAAACGAGCAACATCATTATGAACGAAGTGAATAACATCATTTTTGAGCAAAGCGAAAAAACATCATTTTGACTTGTACAAGAATCAAAAACAATTCAAATATCTCAAACAAAATATAATTTAAAAATAATTCTGTTCCCGTCTCTCAAACAGAAGGACACAAAAATGGTCACAAGTCAATAATGTTTGTTTCTAACGACTGTTTATGATATAATATCATTATTTATAAATGAGGTTTTTTGTGATGCTGTTGAAAAGTCATAATCAATACATTAGTGAATTATCAGCAATTAATCCTGATATAGAAGTTATTGGTAATTATACAAAATCACTTGATAGGATAGAAGTGAAATGTAAGAAATGTGGTTATATTTGGAATCCAAAAGCATGTTCGCTTTTACAAGGTAGAGGTTGTCCAAAATGTCGAACAAAACAAGGTACTGCGAACAATCACGGAAAAACTCATAGAAAAACAACAAAAGAGTTTATAGAACAGTTATCAGTTGTTGAACCTAACATTGTTGTTTTAGGAGAGTATGATAATACACATACAGATATTGAATGTAAATGTAAAGTTTGTGGTAATTTGTGGAAAGCTAAACCATATTCATTATTACAAGGACACGGTTGTCCAAGATGTGCAAAATCAGGAACAAGTTTTATGGAACAATTTATAAAACAAAGTTTTGTTTTTGCTTTAGGTGAAGATTCTGTATTATCAAGAGACAAAAGCTTAATAGGAATGGAATTAGACATAGTTATTCCAAATTTAAATTTTGCAGTTGAACCTGGAAACTGGAATCTTCACAAAAAATCTTTAAATAGAGACTTTAAAAAAAGAGAAAGATGTAATAGTATTGGAGTAAGACTTATAACGATTTACGATATGTTTCCTGAAACAGAACAAGCACCATTTGATAAGGACTGCATTACTTTTTCTTTTGATTTAAACAAAGTTGATAGAAATATAATTAAAGACCTAGTTTACGAGTTATTTAGCTTTGTAAATATTAACAAACAGTTTACTAGTAAAGAATGGAAAGAAATTGAACAATATGCATATTCTAATGCTAAAGCAAAAACTCATAATGATTTTATAAAAGAAATGCAGAAAATTCATCCTACAATTGAAGTATTAGGAGTATATCAAAATGCAAATAAACGCGTAACTGTAAAATGTAATAATTGTGGAAACATATGGGAGGGCGTTCCAGCTAATATGCTTTCAGGGGATGGATGTAAAAAGTGTGGAACAAAACTTGCTCATCTTTCGACTATAAAGAGTCAAGAAAGCTTTGAAAAAGAATTAGCAAAAGTCAATCCAAATGTTTTAATTATTGGAGAATACAAAGGAAGACACAATTCAATAAAAGCAAAATGTAAAATATGTGGATATGAATGGGAACCTAGAGCATCAAGTTTATTAAGAGGTTCTAGTCATAAGGGCTCAAAAACTATACATAAAGAATTGAATCATTGAATTTTTATTATATTATTTGGTCACAAACTGGTCGACACAGAAAAACACAAATAAGTATTGTGCCTGTAGTTATATAGGTTTATAGGCGCCAAAAAAGTTTGAGAGACAAGAAAGTGTCCCGTCTCTCAGCTTCAAGTCCCGTCTCTCGCACCAAGTAAAACAGCATCCAAAAGGATGCTGTTTTTTCTTTGATGTTATTTGTTATTGAGCTGTTCTAAAGCGCGGTAATCTATCTTGCCTCTTGGTGTGCGGGGAAGTTCGGGTAAATATTCAATCTCATCCGGTACCATATAGCCCGGCAATTCTTTCATGCAGAATTTCTGGATTTCGCTTGTCAAGTCATTGCTTTCGGCATAACTTTTATCTAAAACCACATATGCTTTCGGGTAATGAACTCTTATTTCATCTTTAACACCGATCACACAGCAAAGATTGACGGCAGGGTGCCGAGACAGCACTTTTTCTATACGGTCGGGGAACATCTTTGTTGCAATGCCATCAGATCCTTTAGTTACAAGAATTCGTTTGATTCTACCGGTAATATAAATAATACCGTCTTTCGTTATGTAACCGATATCACCGGTGTGTAACCATCTTTTTCCATCAGCATGAACTTTAATGATTTCATCAGTTGCTTCGCGGTTATTGTAATATTCATTCATCAGTGTCGGGCCGGCAAAACAAAGTTCACCCTTGCAATTGTAAGAGAGTTCATCCGTGGTTTCTGGCTCAACTATTTTAAAATCGGTTTTTACTAATGGGATACCTACACAGCCGATATCATTGCAATCTTGATATGTTTGTGTTGCACCGGCTACCATCTCGGTTTCTCCGAGACCCTTGTATAAATCTGTTTTTGAGCCGCATTTTCTTATCAATTCATTGATTGCAATTTCGGTTTCCTCGCTCATTCCTTCGCCACCGTAATATATTTGCTCAAAGCAGGACATATCTACTTTCGAAATGTTTTTGTCGGATAAAAGAGCTTTCCAATAAGGTGGTATAGAGAGAATAATGTTCGGCTTGTATTGATGAATATAGCTGCCGAATTTTTCCGGTTTATAATCCGGAATCAGTGCAACTTTATATCCTATTGCAAGCATTGCAAGCATGGATTCGACTAAGCTGTAATTAATAAACGGCGGCAAAACGGCAAGTGCACAGCCTTGCCTGCCATGTTTAAAATTGCAAACAATTTGATACATAAGAGCATTAATACTGTAGTCGGTCAGCACTACGCCTTTAGGCTCTCCGGTGGTGCCCCCGGTATGGGAAATAAGGCAAACATCATGACAGGAACGCTCCGCTTCTTTGCACTGAATGTTTTTACCCTGTTTAATAAAATCATCATACGATATAAAAACGGAATGCTTGTCTATTTTTGATTCTTTGGCTTTTAGCCGATACAGCAGTTTTGCTGCTGTTGTTAATGAAGCAGCGGGGGATATGACAATCGCTTTTTTTACTTTGGTTTTTGAAATGGAATTTCTAATGATATCATAAGTACCGGTAAACATTACGAAAACATCACTATTTACTTCATTAAGGTACTGACATATCTCTTGTTCTCCGGCAAGAGGGTGAATCATATTGGCTACAGCGCCAAGTTTATTCAGAGCGCAAAAAACATAGATTGCTTCAGGAATACTCGGCAAGGCAACAGTAACAATGTCTCCTGATTTAACTCCAATAGAACAAAAAGCGCTTGCTACTGTGTCAATATTCAAGAATAATTCAAGAAAAGAGATTTGACGATTGTAAAAGATGATTGCAATATCATCGCAATAAGCTATATTGTTTTGGTATAAATATTGATATGTTGTACATTCCGGGAGCGGGGTGTTGATGGCTTGATCGCTATAAAACTTTAACCATGGTTTCTCAATAGAAGGATATCCGCTATTCTTTTGTGATTGCATATGAGTCTCCCATAAATTAATTTTGCTACTGATATTATACTACAAGCGGTTCTTATAGTAAACTCTTTTATGTTTATTATAAAAAATTAGGTAATTATTTAGAAATAATTGAATTGTTATTATTTTAAATATAGTTTTATTTCTATTGACTATTGATATCTTTTAGTGTATAATAATTTTCGCTTAAGCCAAAGGGAATAATTGATTTGCAGAAGTGGCGGAATGGCAGACGCGCTAGATTCAGGTTCTAGTGGTAGCAATACTGTGTGGGTTCAAGTCCCATCTTCTGCACCAATAACACTGTGAAAACGGCTGTTTTCACAGTGTTATACTATATAGGGGTATGTATGAGAAGATGTGTAGCAATTTTACTGGTACTTGCAGTGCTGTCTGGTTTGGCAGTGCCTTGTTTTGCTGCGCAACAAAGTTCTAAGAAAGATAATTCTTTAAAATCGCTCAATCAAAATATTGAAGCCTATGCCTACATTTTAGCTTCCCTCAATGAAGGAACAGTTTCCATTGCGGCACAGCACAATGCCCGGGAAGTGCTTTATCCCGCTTCTTTAACTAAAATAGCTACCGCGATGGTTACAATTAATAAGGTCAAAGATTTAAGCCGGAGCGTGACGGTTTCTAAAGCGGCTGTTGAGTCTCAAATAAACACCGGTTCTCAAATCGCTTATTTAAGAGAAGGCGAAAAAATCAGTTACGAAGAACTGTTATATTTGAGTATGCTTTTTTCGGCGTGTGATGCGTGCCAGGTGCTTGCCGAGGCGGTGGGCGGCAGTGTGAAAGAATTTGTAAAAATGATGAATGAATGGGCTACATCTGTCGGCTGTGAAAACACGCATTTTGTTAATCCTGACGGCTTGCACGATGACAATCACTATTCTACCGCAACTGATTTATTAAAAATGAGCACGGCAGCGCTTCAAAACAGTACATTTAAAAAAATATCAACCGCTACGTCATTTGACTATAACGGCTCCACATTTTACCATACCAACCGTATGCTTCATCCGCTCTTAGATGAGTATTACTACCAATATGCCAAGGGTATCAAAACCGGTTATACAAAAGAGGCGGGGAACTGCCTGATTACTATGGCAGAGAATAAAGGGATTACATTTCTTGCGATTGTGTTAAGATCGGTTGCCAAAAAAATAGATGATAAATGGATCGCCATGTCTTATATTGATGCCAAAAACCTTTTTGAATGGGGATTTAAAAACTTTGAAAAACGCAGTGTTTGCGGCACAAATGATGTGATGGGGCACGCATTAGTCGGCGGCGGGAAAGAGCTCTATGTACCGGTTTGTGCGCAGAGAGCGGCAAGCGTAATTGTACCTAAAGGGGCAAACCCGAATGAAATACAAACTACTATAAAACCAAATTCAGCTGCATCTCAAGCACCGATTCAGCAGGGAGAAGTGCTCGGCAGCGCCGTGTTCTCTTACAATGATAATGTTGTCGGCAATGTACCTGTGATTGCTGCCGTGGGTGTTAAAGAAGCGCCTTTGCGAAGCTTTTTGCCCCAATTTGACGCCTATATTCACGACAAACCGGTGTTTGGTGTATTTGCCATACTCTTAAGTCTGTTTACATAATTAAAACACCAAGCGTTTGCTTGGTGCTTTAATATTATAATCTTGTATATTGATAGTGTGAAAATGTGATATCATTTTCGCTGTGTGTGCCCAGTAACTTTTTTTGATAAAGTGTCGGATTAAAAGCGGGAAAGAAAGTGTCGGCATCGGCACAACTGTCTTCAATCTCTGTTAAATAGAGTGTATCGGCAAAGGGTAAAAAGGCTGCGTAGATTTGCGCTCCGCCAATAATAAAAACATTTTCATTACCCGCAAGTTTTATAGCTTCTTCAATATTGCCGACCATTTCTGCGCCCTGTGCTGAAAAATCCGGATTTCTGCTGATAACAATATTGCGCCGGTTAGGCAGTGCACGGGGGAGTGAAAGAAAAGTCTTTCTACCCATAATAACGGTGGAACCGACAGTGATATTTTTGAAGAATGCCATATCTTCTTTAAAATGCCAAATTAAATCGTTATTTTTTCCGAGTTCTCGGTTTTTGCCGATCGCGGCTATCATTGCAATATTCATAAGCGTTTCCTACTGGGCAATCGGGAAAGATATTTTTCCCATATGTTGATAGTCGAGCAGTTTAATATCTTTACAATCTTTGGAATTGTCAAATGCGAAGAAATCATCAATGTCGGGATTGAGCCAAAGTTTAGGCGCCGGTAAATCGCCGCCATTTTCAAATCGAACAATTTGCTCGCGAATGCCGTCAATTTGATTGACATAGATGTGGGCATCCTTAATGCTCCAATCCATCGTGCCGGGTTCTAAACCGCAGACCTTAGCGAGCATACACAGCAGTGTGGCATATTGCGTTACATTAAAAGGTAAGCCGAGCGGCACATCGCAGGAGCGCTGGTGCACCCAGCAGTTGAGTTTCCCATCCGTCACATCCCATTCACTGGACCACACACAAGAGGGGAGAACTGCCGTATTCAGATAGTCATTTTGCCACATAGTCATCACCATCCTTCTGTCTTCGGGATGGTTTTTAATTTTATCAATGAGTTCTTGTGTCATTTGGAATTTGCGGACAATGTAACCGTATGCCGTACCGATGGTATGGGCAAATTCCTTGGGAAATTGTTTTTGAATTTTCTGCTTTTTCAGAGCGCCGGTTTCATCGGGCACCAATTGTGTGGCAGTCCATACGCCTTTTTCATCAATCTCCCATTCATCCCAAATATGCACATTGCGCTCCTGCAGCCAGCGTACATCGTTAGATTGCGCTTGATAAATCCACAGCATTTCCAATACTGCTTGGCGAATGAACAGCTGCTTGGTTGTTAAAATCGGGAATTCTTCGGAAAGGTTAAAATGAAAATGGTGTGCGGGTAGCTTAATGGTATTTATACCCGTGCGGTTTTCCACTTCCACACCGTTTTCTAAAATCTTTTTACAAAGTGCAAGGTAGTCTTTATCCCACTGTGACATCCATTTTTCCTCCGTTGCGTATTTATACTATTTTAGCATAAAAAAGGAAAAATCGCCACAACAATTTGCAATTATTAATAATTTTCGCAATTGAGTTGGTAAAATGCCTGCGGGTGTGAGCAAACGGGGCAGGCAAACGGTGTTTCTTTACCGGTCAGGCGATGGCCGCAAGCTCTGCATTCCCAGGTATGTTCGCATTCCTTTTGAAAAACCTGTTGTGTTTGAATGTTTTGAATAAGCGCTTGAAACCTCTCTTCATGTGTTTTTTCAATCGCACCAACCGCTCTGAATTTCTCGGCTAACTCGGTAAAGCCGTCTTGTTGTGCCTGATTGGCGAAGCTTTCGTACATTTCACTCCATTCCTTGTTCTCGTCCTGCGCAGCGGAGTTCAAATTGTCAAGGCAGTTGGAAATACCGCCTAATTCGCTAAACCACATTTCGGCGTGTTCTCTTTCATTGTCGGCTGTTTTTAAAAAGATATCCGCAATTTGCTCGTATCCTTCATTTTTGGCAGTCGTGGCAAAGAAGGTGTATTTATTTCTCGCTTTGCTTTCGACTGCATAGGCTTCTTTTAAATTTTGCTCGGTTTGCGTTCCCTGATATTTGTTCATAACTTTCATCCTTTCTTTTTTACTATTTTTGGCAGAAAAAGGGTGATTATTCAATTTACAATTAAATATATATATGGTATAATTTAACTATAAATTCAAAGGAGCCGGTTTTATGATTGAATATTATAAACAATATTTAGTAGAGTGTTTAAACTGCAGCTTAAAACTTTGCAGTGCGCCGCAGCCTGCTCAAGAGGTGGATTGGAAAAAATTGTACCGCTTTTCCAGGCAAAACGGTGTGGAAACCAATGTTTACCTGGCCTTGAAAGATACCGATTATTTGCCGGATGAAGAAAGAGAAAAATTTGCGCTGGCATATGAAGAAGCGCTTGCAAAGCAGGAAAGTGAAAATACGCAGTTGGAGGAGCTTCTTTGCCAATTTCGCGATAACACCATTCCTTATATGCTGATGAAGGGTATTATCACAAGAAAAATGTATCCGCTTGAGATTTTGCGCTCGGCAGCGGATATTGATATTTATTATCAGCCCGGTTATACCGACAGAGTGCGCGAGATTTTTTATGACAACGGCTACAATTTAACGTTTTCCGGCATCAATTCCGATTTTTACAAAAAACTGCCATATATGGAGGTTGAAATGCATAAGCAGTTGCTTTCTCCACTGACCAAAATCGGCAAAAACTTCAAGTATAATCCGTTTCTTCACGGCATTACGGTAGATGGCTTGGAGTACACTATGACCAATGAGGATTTCTATTTATTCCATTTCTGTCATTTAGCCCAACATTTTTATGACTCCGGTGCCGGTGTGAAGTTTTTTATGGATATTAAAGTTTTGCGCGATATCTTAGAACTTGACGAGGAATATGTGGAACTGAAACTGAAAAAGTTTAAACTTACCAGGTTTCATGATGCATCGGTTAAACTGACAGATTATTGGTTTAACGGCGGCGAAGCAGATGAAATCACAAAAACATATGAAGAGTATGTGCTGGATTTCGGCGCCTACGGTTCGGGTGTGATTTTTGACTATAACCGCACCAATTCCGGTAAACGCAATAAATATGTTTCCGCAGTTTTTCCCAATGCGGAGCGTTTGGCAATTCATTATCCGGATGTAAAAGACAAAAAGTATAAAGTGCCGTACTATTGGGTAAAGCGCGCAGTTGATTATAAAGGCACCATCAGGCAGCGCTTAAAAACGGTAGGCTCTTTCCACCATAGAGATTATGATGAAATTAAAGATTTTTATACAAAAATAGGTCTATGAAAAAAGCAATTATTGCAATGAGCGGTGGTGTGGATTCTTCGGTGGCAGCACTTTTAAGCCTGCAAAGCGGCTATGAGTGCATCGGCGCTACAATGAAACTGTATCACAGCGAAGATATCAGCAAAAATAAGAGCTGCTGCACAAGTGACGACACGCAGGATGCACGTGCGGTTGCAGCAAGGCTCGGCATTCCGTTTTATGTGTTTAACTTTACCGGTGAATTTCAAGAGAAAGTTATTGAAAACTTTGTGCACTCCTACGAGTGCGGGGCAACCCCGAACCCATGCATCGAGTGCAATAAGTATTTAAAGTTTGAGCGCTTATTTGATAAAATGCATGAGCTTGGTTTTGATTATGTAGTGACCGGGCATTATGCGCGCATTGTAAAAGATCCTGACAGCGGCAGGTGGCTACTCAAAAAAGCTAAGGATTTGAGTAAAGACCAGTCTTACGTTCTTTATAATCTTTCACAAGAGCAGCTTTCTCACATTCGATTCCCGCTCGGTGATTATACCAAAACCGAAGCAAGAGCGCTTGCCGAAGAAAACGGCTTTGTCAATTCTCATAAGCAGGAAAGCCAGGATATTTGCTTTATTCCCGACGGCGACTATGCGGCATTTATTGAGCGCTATACCGGCAAAACCTATGCACCCGGTTACTTTAAAGACTTGGCGGGTAATGTGCTCGGCGAACATAAAGGTATTATTCGCTATACGGTCGGGCAGCGAAAAGGTCTCGGGCTTGCACTGCCGAGACCAATGTATGTTTGCAAAAAAGATGTCGAAAACAATGAGGTAATTCTTTGTTATAAAGAAGATTTGGTATGCAAAGAGGTATATGCTGACCATATGAACTGGATTGCCATAGAGAACCTCTGCAAGCCGCTTCATGTAAAAGCAAGGCTGCGCTATAATCAGGCAGAACAGCCTGCTAGCGTGTATCCTGCTGGAGCAGACAAGGTTCGTGTTGTGTTTGACGATGCGGTCAGTACACCCGCTGCAAAAGGGCAGGCGCTTGTTCTATACGATGGCGATACGGTTGTCGGCGGCGGAACGATTATTTAGTTTTTTAACAAAAAAAGACTGACTTAACAGTTGTTAAGTCAGTCTTTCATTTTACTATTATAAAATATATAAACCGGATTTAAGCCAAACGACCTCATTATTTGCTACTTGCATATATTTATAAATCGGTTCTTCAAAGCTTTTGTATTCACCGACCTCATACATCGGTAAACTGATGGTTTTGATTTTGCCGATGCTCGAGTTGCATACATAAACCACATCATCATATACCGAAAGGGTAACAGGGGAAACGAAAGCGGAAGAATCCACATTGCCGATGCGGATATGTGTTTTTAAACTGCCCGCATCATACTGTACAATGGAGTTTTCATCCGGCACCGTGCACCAAAAATAATCACCGTTTGTAAAGGGAGAACGCACATAATTATCGTGGTAAGAGAATTGCCCGTTCCAAGCTAACTCTCCGTCTTTTGAGAAAATCGCACAGTTACCGTCAGGCGTTAAAACAATCACGCGCATATCGGGCAAAACGGCTGCATCACAAAGTACGCAGTTATTGAGTTGGTCGGAAATCGCTTCATAAGCGGGACCGAATTTATTGAGCAGGTAAACGCCCATTGTCACCGGCAAAAAGCTGTTTTGCACAATATCAAAACAGCGATAAGCAAGTCTTGCTTCGCCGGATTCCAAGTTCACCATTTCCACAAATAAAACACCTGTAGAAAAGGGGACTGCATCTAAAATTTTTCCATCAGAGATTAAATTCATACCCCATATTATAGTTATTTAAAGCAGTTTTGTCAAATCAGGCGCGTATTTTGTGTTACAAATATAATTAATTACAATATATTGCGTTTTAAGTATGTTTGTGTTATAATTAATTAAATATCGATATGAAAAGGAATTGTTATGGCACAAAAGAAAAGTAATCAAAAGTCTTCAGCCAAAACTAAGGCGAAAACATCTTCAAAAAATGCAAAGATAGATGAAGTGCAACTAAAGCAAAAAAAACAGCGGGAAATCGCTGCGATTGTTTTGCTTGTTTTCGGTATTGTTTCGTTCTTGCTTGCTGCCATTCCCGGGGAATCGGGGTGGACAACCATTCACAATTTTGTGCTTGGTGTTGCCGGCTTTTGTGCGTTTGTTATTCCGATTTTGCTTATTTATCTTGCAGTTATTTTGTCGATGGATAAATTCAGTAATAATATCACTGCCAAGTGTGTGGAAGTGGTTTTATTGCTGTTGTTCCTTTCGGCAACTATTTTTATGTTTAAGAGTTATGACGGCAGTTCTTTTTCTGCATTCAGTGATTTTCTTCTTAAAGAATATAATGCTGCTGACGGTTTGGGAAGCGGCGTAATAGGCACATTACTCGGTTTCCCGATCGGAGCTGTATTAGGACCGACCGGCGGTAAAATAATTACGATTGTTGCCACCTTAACCGATTTAATGATTATTACCGGTACAACGGTTTCCAAACTCACCGCTTCGGCACAGCGAGTGCACACAAAAGCTAAGAGTGATTTGGAAGATATGAAGCAGCGAAAAGCCGAAAAGAGAGAAAGAGAAGCTGCCGAGCAGCAGGAATTAGATGATTTAGCTTATGATGAAAGCAAAATCTACCGCACCAAGCGCCAGCCTGATTTAGATATTCTCGACCCGGATCCCGATGTGTTGACCGGCGAAAAATCCAAACGACCCGGTGCCAAAAAACGCCGCGCTAAAACCGCTGTACCAGCTGCAGTAGCGGAAGACAGCCCTGCGCAGGATGCGGAAGAACCGCTTGACGATGAAGATTTTGATGCAAAGATGCAAGCAATCATCGAGGCGGAAAATAAACGCAATAAAGACAATGAAGCCAAAAAACAGGCAGATATTTACACGAAAGAAAAAGCGATTGAGGAACTGGATAAGTCGGTGGATGCAGCCGAGCAGATATCCTCTTACCGCTTGCCCTCGCTTTCATTTTTAAAGCGTTTTCGCAGTGCAAAGGGGAGCGATTCGGCAAAAGAAATTCAAGAGAATGCTGCAATTTTGATTGATACCTTAGACAGTTTCGGGGTTGAAGCCGAATTGGTCGGCGTTACCAGAGGCCCTTCCGTAACGCGCTATGATATCAAGCCGGCTATCGGTGTGCGCATTAATAAAATCACTAATCTCTCGGCGGATATTGCGTTGAGTTTGGCGACAACCAGTATTCGTATTGCGCCCATTCCCAACAAGACCGCAATCGGCATAGAAGTACCGAATACCAATAAAAATACCGTCGGCATTCGCTCTCTGCTCGAATCTCCCGAATTTGAAAAGATGAGTTCCAAGAAATTGACGGTTGCTTTAGGCGAGAACATCGCAGGTGAACCGCAGTTTGCCGATTTGGCGAAAATGCCGCATTTACTTATTGCCGGTACGACCGGCTCGGGTAAGTCGGTATGCCTGAACTCTATGATTATCAGCATTCTTTATAACGCGGAGCCGAGTGAGGTTCAGTTTATTATGATTGACCCGAAAGGCGTGGAACTGAGTGTATACAACGGTATTCCACATATGCCGACCCCGGTTGTAAAAAATCCGCATAAAGCGGCAGGCGCCTTGGCTTGGGCGGTTAAAGAAATGATGAACCGCTATGCGCTCTTTGAGCAGTATAAGGTCAAGGACATCAAGTCATATAATAAACTTGCCAAATCGAATGAAGATATGCCGCCGATGACCCAGTTTGTCATTATTATCGATGAGTTAGCGGATTTGATGATGGTTGCACCCGGCGATGTGGAAGACAGCATTTGCCGCTTAGCGCAAATGGCAAGAGCAGCGGGTATGCACCTGGTCATTGCCACACAAAGCCCCAGAGCGGATGTTATTACCGGTTTGATTAAATCCAACATTCCTTCCCGCATTGCATTAAGTGTTGCCAACGGTTTGGAAAGTCGTATCATCATTGACCAAAACGGCGCGGAGCAGCTACTTGGTAACGGCGATATGCTCTTTAATCCGATCGGTTCAAATAAGCCTACCAGAATTCAGGGCTGCTTTGTCAGCGAAGAAGAGATTGAAAAAGTGACAGACTTCATCAAAAAGCAGGGTAGAGGCGAATATGATGAAGAAATTGACAAGCAGTTTGATGAACTTGCCACCAAAGAAAAAGGGAAGAAAGGCGAAGTCGAACCGCAAGGCGACAGTGACTATGACCCGTTAATTGAAAAGGCGGTTGAAGTGATATTGGAATATCAGGCAGCTTCCACCAGCTTTATTCAGCGCAAGCTTTCCGTCGGTTACGCCCGCGGTGCGCGCATTATTGATGAACTCGAACAAATGGGTGTTATCGGTCCTTCCGAAGGTGCAAAACCGAGAAAAATCCTGATCACAAAGAATGAATGGCTCGAGAGAAACGCCATGAAACCTGACGATCAAATGTCATTCACCGATGATGCCAATGATGACGAGTAGTAATACTTTATACTATTTTATCATACTGAATTAATATGAAGAAAAGTAATAAAAAAATCATTATATCCATTGCTGTTGCCATTGTTTTACTCATCTCGGCGCTATTTACGTTTTCGCCGAAAAAGCTGTGGCAAAAAGCAATGCGCTCTACAGATGCCACTTCAACAGCGGTTGCGGAAGTTTTAGACAGTGATGCCGCGCGGCAGCCGTTGAGTGTACATTATATCGATGTCGGGCAGGGGGACAGTACGCTCATTCGCTTTGAAAACTATAACATACTTATTGATTGCGCCAAAAAAGCAGAAGCGCAGAATGTGTATGATTATTTAGAGCAGCTTGAGATTGACCATTTTGACTTAGCGATTGCCACGCACCCGGATGCCGACCATATCGGCGGCTTTGCCGCACTGCTTAACACGGTTAAGCCCGATTTATACTTGTTGCCGCAGTTGCCGGATTCTATTAAGAAAACGCAGACGGAAACAACTTTAATCAATACACTAAAAACCATGAAAGTCAAAACGGAATATGCAGTCAATGCCAAAGAATACCGCTTTGGCGATCTGGTGCTGACCACATATTTGACACAACAGGTACATGATGATAAGAATGACTATTCCATTATCACGCATATTCGCTATAAAAATGCTACTTACTTATTTATGGGCGATGCCGGTAAAACGGTTGAAAAAGAATTAATGAAAAACAAAGCGCCTATTCAAGCGGATGTGCTTAAAGCGGGGCATCACGGTTCTTCCAAATCAAGTGCAGCAAATTTTGTGAAGTATGTGCACCCGCGTTACTGTGTCTTTTCCTGCGGTCTTGATAATGACTACGGACACCCGCACAACGAAGTGCTTTCGATTATGAAAAAGCAAAAAATCGAGTATTACCGAACCGATGAAAGCGGCACTGTTGTTATTGGCAGTGATGGCTCTCATTATGTGATTGCCACTCAAAAATAGCACAATCTTTACTTGTATTTTTTGATAATTATTGTATAATAATTATCATATATTCTTTGCTTTGCATTTATGGAGAGAGATATGAAAAACGCATTTTTGTCGTTATTTTTGGTTTTTCTACTTTGTTTGCCAACCGGTTGTTCTATAACAAGTATTGATAAAAACAGAGATGCTTCCGGATATGTTCAATTTATAGCCGAGTTTCACAAAAGGCTTTTTGTAGAAACGCATATTGAGAATTCCGAGCAGATGTATTATCCCGATAATCCAAATTTGGAGTCTTCTTTCGTTTATGGCAGTCACAACGTCAAATTCACTGCACAATATGAAAATAATAGAATTATTTATACAGTAGATAAAAATGAAGATAAACCGGTAGTTGTAAAAGCTTTTGACGATATTTTTAACGAATACTATGAAAGCTGGAACAATTATATTGAGAAAACGGATGTCGGCGATTTTAACGTTGTCGGCGATAGTAGAATTGAAATAACAATTAGCGGCTATCAATACAGCGTATTTTTCGATGAGCCTTATTTAGAAGATCCAACTATCATTTACGAAGTTGTTACAGTGAATTAAACATTATGCGGGTATGGCGGAATTGGCAGACGCGCCGGATTTAGGATCCGGTATCTTGCGATGTGCAGGTTCAAGTCCTGTTACCCGCACCAAAAAAAGCCGTTCCGCTTGGAACGGCTTTTATTACTATACAATTAAATTTTTGGGAGAAACACCATGAAACAGATGACCGCTTTTCATAATATCGACCCGATATATAACCAAGATAGTAAAATTTTGATTTTAGGCTCTTTTCCGTCTGTGAAATCCAGAGAAGGGCAGTTTTTCTACGACCATCCGCAAAATCGATTCTGGAAAGTGTTAGCGGGTGTGTTAGAGTGTGAAGTGCCGCAAACACATACACAAAAGAAAGCGTTTTTGCTTAAAAACCATATTGCGCTGTGGGATGTGTTGCAATCTTGCCAAATCAGCGGCTCAGCAGATGCTTCTATTCAAAATGCTGTGCCGAATGATTTAAGTGTTATTCTCGGAACTGCCGACATTAAAGCAATATTTTGCAACGGTGCCGCTTCTTATAACTATTACGTTAAATATTCTTTGCCGCTCACCGGAATAGAAGCGATGAAGCTGCCATCGACAAGCCCTGCCAATGCCGCCTTTTCTTTGGAGCGGCTTAAAGAACAGTGGCAGGTTATTTGTCCTTATCTTTATTGACACCGAATTTCTTTTGTAAATCTTCAATCACTTTCTTTTCAATGCGCGAAACATAACTGCGCGAAATGTGCAGCATTGCGGCGACCTGTTTTTGTGTTAACGGAGCTTTCCCGTCAAGCCCGAATCGCTTGATAATCACCGCTTTTTCGCGCGGGTTTTCGATTTGGGTAATAAATTGCTTTAGTTTTTCACTTTTGATTTTTATATCAATTTCATCGGCTATGGTATCTTCTTTGGCGATAATATCCATAAATGTCAAGGGGTTGCCTTCGGCATCCGTATCAATCGGCTCACTGATGTAAACATCTTGAGCCGTTTTTTTGTTGGCTCTGAAATACATTAAGATTTCATTTTGTATACATTTGGCAAGGTAAGTGCTTAGTTTTGTTTTTTTATTGCTTTTATAACTGTCAACACCTTTAATTAACCCGATTGTACCAATGGAAATAAGCTCTTCCGGCTCGCCGGTTTTGGAATAATACTTTTTTGTGATGTGTGAGACCAGGCGCAAATTGTGTTCAATCAGTTTTTGCCTGGCAACAGTATCACCTTGTTCTTTTCTGTGAATATACTCTTCTTCCTCTTTTTTGCTTAGTTGTTTTGGAAATAAGTAGCTTTCGCGTACATTTAAAGCAAAGAAATAGAGCCCGGATAGTACGCTTAATAGTAGTTCAATCAAAAATATGCCCCCTTTTAGTATATTATATTTGAACTGTACCGGTTCATATGCTAAAATAGATTGAAAGCATAGGATTGGTATCTATTTCGAAATGCTTCATATAATGTATTATCTTTTGAAGGGATAATGCGTATGAAACAATTTCGATTTATTGCACTGGTTATCTTTTTACTCTTGGTAATAGCGGTTTTAATGCTTTGCGGTTTGTATTTTTTATTCTCAAAACCGCAGCACATAAAGGCGCAAACAACCGCTAAAAAAACACAAACAATTGTGCTGGATTGCGGTCACGGCGGTCCCGATGGCGGTGCTGTCGGGGCAGACGGCACTTTGGAAAAAGACATTAACCTTTCGCTTGGTTTTGCGCTGCGAGAAATCCTGCTGCAAAACGGTTATACAGTCGTGATGACCAGAGAAACGGATGATTTTATTTGTGATGATCACAGCGCTTCTTTAAGAGAACAAAATGTGTCTGATTTGCACAATCGCCTTAAAATAGCCGAAAGCTATCCCGATTCCGTTTTTATCAGTCTTCATATGAATAATTTTAGTCAAAAGCAGTATTGGGGAAGTCAGCTTTTTTACTCACCCAACCACCCGAATAGTCGCGTGCTCGCCGAAGCCATTCGAAGCAGGTTGGTACAAAGCGTGCAAAAGGGCAATGAAAGAGCACTCAAGCAAATGGACAGCAGTGTCTATATTATTTACCGCGCCACACACCCGGCGCTACTACTGGAATGCGGCTTTATGTCAAACCAAAAAGAATTAAACCGATTTAAAGATAAAAAGTACCGCTCTAACTTTGCATTTGCGGTATTTTTGGGAATTAATGATTATTTAACAGGAGAAAACGATGGCGAAAAACAGCACTAAAACGATGTTTGTATGCGCTTCCTGCGGCTACGACAGTTCAAAATGGTACGGGCAATGTCCCTCTTGCAAAGAGTGGAACACAATGGAAGAAATTCGTGTGCAGGCGGCAGAGAAATTTGCTACCGGCAGAGCGACGGATTTAACCGCTTTACCGATTGACCAAATAAAAATCGACAACGAGCACCGCTACCAAACCGGTATGAAAGAGCTTGACAGAGTGCTTGGGGGCGGGATAGTACAGGGGAGTTTGATATTGCTCGGCGGCGACCCGGGTATCGGCAAATCTACGTTGCTTTTGCAAATTTGCGAGTATTTAGGTAAACAACTCAAAGTGCTCTATGTTTCCGGTGAAGAGAGTGCCCAGCAGATTAAACTGCGCGCTAATCGTTTAAATGTGTATACTGAAAATCTCTTTATTATGCCTGAAAAAGATATGCTCGCCATCAGCCAATATATTTCGAGCATGAAACCGGATATCGTGATGATCGACTCTATTCAAACCATGGTTGCCGATACCGCTTCTTCATCTGCCGGCAGTGTGACACAAATCAGAGAATGCACCAATATATTGATGGGCTGCGCTAAACGCAATAACATTCCGATTTTTATTGTCGGTCATGTTAATAAAGACGGTGACTTGGCAGGTCCGAAAATATTAGAGCATATGGTCGATGCCGTGCTTTACTTTGAAGGGGACAAGCAGTTAGCCTACAGGATATTAAGAGCTGCTAAAAACCGTTTCGGTTCCACCAATGAAATTGGTGTGTTCGAAATGGGTAATGCCGGCTTAAAAGAAGTCGAAAATCCATCATTGATGCTCATTTCCGGCAGACCGAAAGGTGCCTCCGGCACCTGTATTGCCTGCATTATGGAGGGCACAAGACCGATTTTTGCCGAAGTGCAGGGGCTTGCCGCGCCGACCAATTTCGGTAACCCGCGGCGCATGGCGACAGGCTTTGATT
Source organism: Clostridia bacterium (assembly GCA_017432485.1). GTDB lineage: Bacteria > Bacillota > Clostridia > Oscillospirales > Acutalibacteraceae > RUG714. Next base: position 13,422 of record JAFRJB010000067.1, on the reverse strand, counting down.
ATAATCGCATGAATATGCTTATTGCGGTTTTGGAAATGAAAGCCGGGTATTATTTAGGAAATATGGATACTTATGTCAATGTTGTCGGCGGTTTAAAACTTGATGAACCCGCGGCGGATTTGTCGGTAGCGATGGCGCTTGTCAGTTCTCTCAAAGATGTTGTAGTGCCGGATGATGTGATTGCTTTCGGTGAAATCGGGCTTGCCGGGGAAGTCAGAAGTGTGGTGTGTTGCGAACAGCGGGTGAGTGAAGCGGCAAGGCTCGGATTTTCTCGCTGTATTATTCCGAAAAACAACCTCAAAAACATCTCACCGAAGCTTAAAAAGCAAATTGAAATTGTTGCTGTTGAGTCGGTAAGAGATGCATTTGAAGCACTAATAAATTAATATTGCTTTTTTTTATTGTTTATGTTAATATTTAATTTAGAAGATTATATTTAAATATTTAATATCGGTGTCGTATCGGAAGACGCCGATGTCCATTAAGAGATGGTGAGCTGTATGAAAAAGTTAACTGTTAGTTTAATAAGTACTGTTTTAATCGCTCTTTTGGGTGTTTGCTGTGTTATTCCTACATTTGCAGAAGAAACCGGCGGTGACCAATATTTACCCGATTTTGTGATTGAAATAGCGGATGGCAGTGATGACACATTGGGAGAAATTAATACGATTGATCGCTACCAAAGAGCTTACGAAGGGGCAAATATTACTGTCGGTGCCGAGTATTTTGTCAATTTCAAATCCGGTGGTTCCGACCATACGCACCAATACATTTGTGCGAATGCTTTGCGTATTTTAGCCAATGATAAAGGTGATAGTTTGTTAACACAGTCTTCCAATGCTTCTCTGGTTTTAGAAGGTGCCGATTACCCGGATACCTATGATATGGGTGTTCTTTTCAACACGCACTTTTATAATCCGTATACCGAGACAAGTTACATGGGTAGTACAACTGCAAAAGACAAAGCACAAAGCTATTATAACGAAGCGGTTTCCTACTACAAAAACGGCAATATTTCTTCGGCTATGTCTGCTATCGGCAGAGGCTCACACTTTGTACAGGATGCTTGTGAAGCGCACCATGCCACCAATAAAACAGCAGTCAACTCTAACCACAGTGCTTATGAGAGCTATGTCGATAATAACCGCACAAAATACTCCATTCCCGGTAATACTTTAGATAGCAGTGTGTATGAAGAAGCAAAATATTGCACAGCCGGTCAAATTGTGCGCAATAACGGCTTCGCTTCCTATGGTTTATCGGATAAGGTTACCGGTGATTCTTCCAACCCGGATTACGACGATGCGGCGCGCGCCACAACTTGTAATGCCATGATTTCCACAACGCAGTATTTCTATAAATTCTGTGTGGAAGTTGGTTTAATGTAAGTAAAAGTAAAATAAAATAGTGAAAGCAGAGATTATTCTCTGCTTTTTTATTGATTTATGGCTTATATAATGCTATAATAATGTTGAAAAGATAAGCAGTCTTTTCCATTCTCACAACAAGGAGTTGTTATTATGAATACTACTAACTTTATTACAAGAAAATGCACTTTAAAAGATTCTTTTATCGAAAGAGCAGAGCTTAAGCTCTCTAAAGTATATAAGCTGTTGGGTGATGATGCTTCTGCTGATGTCACTGTCAGTTCCGACAACAATGAGCAAAAAGTGGAGATCACCGCCAAAAACGGTTCTGTTACCGTTAGAGCCGAGGAAGTCAGCGATGACAGAGTTGAAGCTCTCGATAGAGCGGTTGATTCTTTAATTAGAAAAATAAGAAAGAATAAGACCAGACTTGAGAGAAAAATCAAGGGTGCGCCTTCGATTGACTCCTTATTTGCCGAGGATGAAGAAAAAATTTATGAAGAGACCACCTTTGATATTGTCAGAGAAAAAAGAGTGCAGATGAAACCGCAGTTTGTGGAAGAAGCAATTCTTGAAATGAATCTCTTAGGGCATAACTTCTATATGTTCTTTAATGCTGAGACAGAAGAAGTCAATGTCATTTACAAGAGAAAAGACGGTAAATACGGCTTATTAATGGCTGAAGTATTATAAGAGTGATAAGTATTTAGGGGAGGGCTTCCGCCCTCCCTGTTTTTGCAAAGAAGAGAAACCGATGAAATTTTGTGCACCGTGCCTGCTTGGCACAGAGGGTTTAGTTGCCGAAGAATTAAGAGATCTGGATTTTGAAAATGTGACAGCTGAAAACGGCAGGGTACTGTTTGAAGGCTCGATTGACCAAATCCCGCGCGCAAATATTTGCCTGCGTGTAGCCGAAAGGGTTTTAATCGTGGTAGGGCAATTTCGCGCCGAAAGCTTTGATAATTTATTTGAGAGTGTCAAAGCTCTGCCTTGGAGTGATTATTTACCGCAGAATGCGGCTTTTCCGGTCAAAGGCTGGAGTTTGAACTCCAAACTGCATTCTGTACCGGATTGCCAAAAAATTATCAAAAAAGCAGTTGTTACTTCACTTTCAGGAGTATATCGTGTGCAGTGGTTCGAAGAAGACGGACCAATTTATCAGATACAGTTTTCTATTTTGAAAGATGAAGTGACCGTGATGATAGACACCACCGGTGCAGGGCTGCATAAAAGAGGGTACCGCGCACATTCTAATGAAGCGCCTATTAAAGAAACGCTGGCAGCAGCTTTGTGTAAAATCGCAAGAGTAAGAGATTATCATACTTTATATGACCCATTTTGCGGTTCCGGCACCATTCTTATTGAAGGAGCGATGTTGGCTAACAATATTCAACCGGGCTATCGACGCGGTTTTATTAGCGAGCAATGGGGGCAAATACCGAGTGAAGCCTGGCAGAGGGAACGAACAAGAGCGCTCGATGAAATTAAGCACAACACGCCTTTTCGCGCCTTTGGCAGTGATATAGACCCTGCTGCAGTCGAATTAACGCATAGTAATGCCGTAAAGTTCGGTGTGCGCAAACTGATGACATTGCGCCAAGCGGATATTCGTGACTTCTCAGCCGAGACGGAAAAAGGGACACTCATTACCAATCCGCCTTACGGAGAACGGATGGCAGATATTCAAACTGCTCGTAATCTTTACCAAACGATGGGAAAGTTATTTGTAGCGCAAAAAGGGTGGAGCTATAATATCATTTCCCCGGATGAAGAATTTGAAAAAATATACGGCGCTAAAGCGCGTAAACGCCGTAAACTCTACAACGGCATGATTAAATGTACTTACTATTCTTATTTTTGAGGTAATTGAATGATGTCAACCGGTAAAAAAGTCCTTATTGCTGTTATCTGCGCTGTTGTCGGTATTCCGATTATTTTGGTTGCAGTATCGATTGTCGGCTTAGTAATCTATAATGATTCAAAGCCCGATAACAGTAAGGACCCACTTATACCGCAAGGCTATATTGAGTTTGATGGAGAGCAGTTTTACGGCGGCGGAGATTGGGATGTAATTGCTTATTATGTATATGATCAGCAACCGCAATTAGACAATGCATTTCATTGCCTGGAAACAGTTAACGGCAGTCGCATTAAAGATCTATTTACACATTATCCGCTGTCTACTGATAACGAAAATCCTCTATTAGAACGCGAGCATCTTCTAAAATCCCTATCAGCCGGCGATTATTATTATATACCGGAGGCATATTCTCACGGTGCTTTGATTTATTATTATGACATACAAACAAAGGCGCTTTATAAAATCGATTATCGTTATTAAATCAAAAAGAGATTTGGGAAAAATCCAAATCTCTTTTCTTTTTATTTTATAATATCTTCCATCGAATACATGCCGCTTTGTTTGTCTTTTAGGAATTTGGCGGCATTGATTGCGCCGGCTGCAAAAACCTTTTTACTCATTGCCTGGTGCTTGAGGGAAACAACTTCATCCGTGCCGGCAAAGATGATTTCGTGTTCACCTACAATCGTGCCGCCGCGCACGGAGTGAATTCCGATTTCATTCTTGGAGCGTTTTGCGCGCTTGGAATGGCGGTCATATTCAAAAAGAGGTTTTTGTTCCAATTCCTCGCTGATGGCATTGGCGAGCATAATTGCCGTACCGCTCGGCGCATCAATCTTTTGATTGTGGTGTTTTTCGATAATCTCGATATCAAAGTTCTCACCTAATACTTTCGTTGCCGTCTTGGCGAGTGCGCACATCAAATTGATGCCCAAAGACATATTAAATGTAAAGAATATAGGAACATCTTTAGCGGCAGTTTCAATTAACTGCAGTTGCTTTTCATCATATCCGGTTGTAGCAATAACAACCGGTGTATGCGTTGATTTGGCAAACTCTAACATAGATTCCAAAACAGATGGATTCGAAAAATCAATAATCACATCAGCTTTTTTTGTAACTTGATCAAAAGCAGGGAAGACCGGATAAGGCATCTTCCCGGAATCAAAACTGTCTACACCTGCAACAATTTGACTTTGTTCGTCTTCTTCGCAAAGCGCAGTAATCACTCTGCCCATATTGCCGCAACATCCGCTTAAAATAATATCTGTCATTTTAAACTGCCTTTCCTTACTAATCAATCAAATTATATTTTTTCATACAAGCAATCAGTTTTTGCTCGTTTTGCTCACTCAGGTGATACAGAGGCATTCTGCATTCTCCGGCATCAAAACCCATTAAATTGAGTGCGCGCTTGACAGGAATGGGATTGACATCACAAAAGAGGGTATTGCACATATCCAAATACTCAATTTGCAAAGCGGCACTTTTTTTGAAATCACCATCCAGTGCTGCTTGCGCAATGTTATGCGCTTCGCGCGGCATAATATTGGAAAGCACGGAGATAACGCCCTTGGCACCCAGTGCCATAAAAGCAGTCGTTTGGTCATCATTACCCGAATAAAAGTGAAGATTATCACCGCAAAGCTCAATGCTTTTTGCAAGCGCGGAAATATCACCGTTCGCTTCTTTGGAAGCTACAATCATCGGGTGTTTAGAAAGCTCTGCATAGGTTTCCGGTAAAATATTTAAACCGGTGCGTGAAGGCACGTTATAGAGAATAATTGGCTTCTTAGCGCGGTCTGCAATGTAATTAAAATGGTGTATTAAGCCTTCTTGAGATGTCTTGTTATAGTAGGGTGTAACAAGCAGCAGCGCATCTGCACCGCAGGCAACCGCATCATCCGCCAATGCCACGCCGTAGGCGGTGTCGTTGCTGCCGGCACCGGCAATGACCGGCACTCTGCCTGCCACTTCATCCACCACAAACTTGATCACTTTAATATGCTCATCGGTGTTCATGGTCTTTGCTTCACCGGTCGTGCCGCAAACAATAATCGCATCTGTTTGATTTTTTATTTGAAAATCGATCATCTGCGCAAGCACGTCGAAATTAACACTTCCGTCTGCATACATCGGTGTGGCAATCGCTACACCGGCACCTTCAAAAATAATGGGTTTGTTCATAGTGTTCTCCAAAATCAATTAGTCAAAATAGCCTTTTGCTGCCAATAATTCTGCCATTAAAACAGCACCGCCGGCAGCGCCGCGCATTGTATTGTGCGCCAGGCAAACAAATTTATAGTCAAATTGAGTATCCTCACGCAGTCTGCCGATGGAGACAGCCATACCGTTTTCCAAATCTCTCTTTTCTTTACACTGCGGCTGATTATCTTCACTAAAGTAGTGTAAAAACTGCTGCGGCGCACTGGGTAAATGCAGCTCTTGCGGTGCACCTTTATAATCTTTCCAAATGCGCAGGCATTCTTCAATCGTCGGTTTTTTACCGGCTTCAAAGCGCACATATACAGCACCGGTATGCCCGTCGCTAACCGGAACGCGAATGCACTGTGCCGTAAAATTCGGGCGTTGACTGTCTACAATAACATCGCCATCAATTTTGCCCCAAATTTTAAGCGGCTCTTTTTCACTTTTTTCTTCTTCTCCGCCAATAAAGGGAATGACATTATCGACCATTTCCGGCCAGGTTTCAAAATTTTTACCGGCACCGGAAATTGCCTGATAGGTGCAAACGAGTACATCCTTAACGGTATAACCGGCTTTGTCAAGCGGGAAGAGGGCAGGAACATAGCACTGAATAGAGCAGTTGGGTTTAACCGCAATAAATCCGCGCTTTGTGCCCAAGCGTTTTCTTTGCTTTTCAATAATTGCAACGTGCTCCGGGTTGAGTTCCGGCAAAAGCATCGGTACATCTGGCGTGTGGCGATGGGCACTGTTGTTGGAAACAACGGGGCACTCCAAGCGCGCGTACTTTTCTTCTAAGGCGCGGATTTCATCCTTTTTCATATTCACGGCGCAAAATACAAAGTCCACAAGCGATGCGATTTTTTGGGCATCACTTTCGGCATTGTAAATGACCATGTCTTTTAATTTTTCGGGCACAGGTGTGCTCATTTTCCAACTGTTTTGTACGGCTTCGCCATAAGTCTTCCCGGCACTTCTTTCGCTGGCTGCGAGCAATACTACATCAAACCAAGGATGGTTTTCAAGTAAGGTTGCAAATCGCTGCCCGACCATACCGGTAGCACCGATAATTCCGACTTTATACTGCTTCATTTATAGACCCCCTATAAAAATAAATGTTGTCAACAACCGATTTATGCATTATAATAGATATTCGGTTATAATTATATTTATTTTATCATTTATATATACTTAAGTCAATTCTTTCTGAGTGATTGACAGGAGTTCTTATGAAAAAAAGCGATTTTTATTTTGAATTACCCGAATCATTGATTGCGCAGCATCCGCTTGAGCAGCGTGATGCTTCTCGTTTAATGGTTTTAGATAAACAAAACGGCAATATCGAGCACCGCAGGTTTTACGATTTATGTGATATGTTAGGGGAAAACGACTGTTTAATCCTTAACGACACAAGAGTGCTGCCTGCGAGAATCTACGGCAGTAAGACTGAAACCGGCGCCGTAGTGGAATTTCTGCTTTTAAAACAGCTGAGCGCTACAACTTGGGAGTGTTTGGTCAAACCCGGCAAAAAAGCCAGAGAAGGCGCTTGCTTTGATTTTAGCGGCAAGATGCAGGGAACAATCTCAAAAGTGCTTGAAAACGGCAATAGAGTGATTGAATTTACATTTGAAGGGAACTTTTTTAATCTGCTTGAAGAAATCGGGTCTATGCCGATTCCGCCGTATATTAAGGAAAAGTTAGAAGATAAAGAGCGTTACCAAACAGTTTACTCAAAGTATTTAGGCTCGGCGGCAGCACCTACTGCGGGTTTGCATTTTACCGAAGAAATGCTCGAAAAACTCAAAGAAAAGGGTGTTAAAATCGGATTTGTGACGCTGCATGTCGGTTTAGGCACCTTCAGACCCGTTAAGGAAGAAAATATTGAAGACCATTTAATGCATTCCGAGCACTACTGCATACCTGAGCAAACTGCTGCGCTGATTCGTTCTGTCAAAGAAAAAGGCGGCAGAATTATTGCGGTCGGCACAACAGCGTGCCGTACATTAGAAACGGCAGCGCAGGAAAACGGTTTTGTGGAAGCGTGTGAAGGGGATAGCGAAATCTTCATTTACCCCGGGTATCACTTTAAATGTATAGATGCACTCATTACCAATTTCCACTTACCCGAAAGCACCTTGATAATGCTTGTAAGCGCATTAGCCGGCAGAGAAAATGTGCTCAATGCCTATGCTAAGGCGGTCGAAGAGCAATATCGCTTTTTCTCTTTCGGTGACGCGATGTTCATTCAATAAATAGGAGTCATTATGAAAATCATTGTAAAAGACGGTCATGCAAGGCGTGGTGAATTTCAAACTGTTCACGGAACCGTGCAGACACCGGCATTTCAAAACGTTGCCACGGCTGCAGCCATTAAAGGCGGTTTATCGGCAAACGATTTAAAAGAGAATCATTGTCAGGTAATGCTCTGCAACACCTATCACTTGCATTTAAGACCGGGCGATGAAGTGGTCAAGCATGCAGGCGGTTTACACAAGTTTACCGGTTGGCAGGGACCTATTTTAACCGATAGCGGCGGATTTCAAGTTTTTTCGCTTGCAAAACTGAATAATATTAAAGAAGAAGGCGTAACCTTCGCTTCTCATATTGACGGCAGGCGCATTTTTATGGGGCCGGAAGAAAGTATGCAAATTCAGTCCAATTTGGGGTCTACGATTGCCATGGCATTTGATGAGTGTGTCAAGAACCCGGCACCGTATGATTATGCTAAAGAAGCGAGCGAGCGCACCATTCGCTGGTTAGAGCGCTGTCAAGCTGAAATGAAGCGCTTAAACGCTTTGCCGGATACGGTAAATCCTCAGCAATTACTCTTCGGAATTAACCAAGGCTGTTGTTTTGAAGATATCCGCATTGACAATATGAAGCGCATTGCAGCCATGGATTTAGACGGTTACGGCATCGGCGGTCTCGCAGTCGGCGAGCCGAAAGAAGAAATGTACCGCATTATCGGGGAAATTGAGCCCTATATGCCTGCTGATAAAATTCGCTACTTAATGGGCGTCGGTACTCCCGGAAACATTATAACTGCTGTCAAACTCGGCGTGGATTTATTTGACTGCGTGATGCCCTCAAGAAATGCAAGACACGGGCATGTGTTTACATGGAACGGTATTTTGAATTTGAATAACGCCAAGTATATTAACGATTTTGAACCGATTGACAGGCATTGCACTTGTGAAGCCTGCACCAAGCATTCCAGAGCGTATATTCGCCATTTGCTCAAAGCAGGAGAAATGCTCGGTATGCGCTTGGCAGTAACACATAACCTGCATTTTTATAATGAATTGATGGCGCAAATTCGCCTGGCGATAGAAGAAGGCAGATACAATGCTTTTTATGAGCAATATGTTGACAAATTAGATGCGCGCATATAAAATGCTTGCAATTCAAGTTTAATTCATATATAATATGTAAGATAATAAATCGGAGGAAGAATTTATGAACTTTATTAATTTAGCAGCCGAAACTTCAGGTACTTCTGGCGGTTTAGGCGGATTTTTCGGCAGTACATGGGGTATGATCGTTTTAATCGGCGGTATGTTTGTTTTGATGTACTTTATGATGATCAGACCGCAAAACAAGAGGCGCAAGGAAGAAGAAGAAATGCGCAACAGCGTTGATATCGGTGATGATATTATCACAATCGGCGGTATTATGGGCAAAGTTGTTTCCGTCAAAGATGATGCACTTATCATTGAAACCGGCGCAGACAGAAATAAAATGAAAATCAGCCGCTGGGCTTTACAGACTAATGTAACCAAGCAGTCAGCTGCGCAGGAAGCTGCTCAAAAGGCAAAAGAAGCGAAAGAAGCTGCGAAGGCTGAGAAGAAAAAGGCAAAAGAAGAAAAAAAATAATTGCATAATTATTTTACTCCCGCAATATCATTTATTAAGTGATACTGCGGGAGTTATTTTTATGCAAAAAACTGTTAAACCTTTTTTAAAAAGTCTGTTTTTATCGGTTGTTCTGATGGCTTCGTTTTATGTTGTCGCAGCCTTTCTTATTTATAAAAACGAGTGGGGGGACAGCGCTTATTTTTACGCAGCATTACTTATTCATTGTGCCGTAGGAGCTGCCTTAGCCTTTATTTTCACAAAAAATCGGCAACCGATTTGCATCTTGCCGCCGATGTTACTGGATTTGCTGCTGCCGGCTGTATTGCGGCAATTTCATTATCATTTCATATTTTTGCCATTAAGTGCCGCAGCAGTTTTCTTTATCATTGATTGGCTGCAACGCTTAAGAGCTTCCGGCAAAAAGAATTCTATCAAACAAATCAGGAGAAAATATGAAAGGCTTCATAAAAAATAGCATTATCAGCACAGGATTGTTTTTAAAAGATAACAGATTGACTATCCTCTTTATTACACTATTTACAATCGGCTGCCTTATCGGTACGTTGTCGCTCGGGTTAACAATTTCAAAAACCGATGCGATTATTTCACTTATTAGTAAGTATTTCAAGGAAAACAGCGAGCTGTCCATTATAGCGCTTTTTAGCAGAAATTTAATCAGTTCTCTCATCTATTTAGCAGTGATGTATGTAGGCGGTTTATGTGCAATCGGTTTGCCATTTGTGGGCGTAATCCCTATATTGAAGGGAATTGCAGTGGGTATGATAATATCTTATCAATACTTATATAGTGGTATTAAGGGATTTTTATATTGTTTAATTATTATGCTCTTGCCGCAGGCACTGATGATGGCGGTTTATACGGTTGCTTACACAGAAGGGATAATGATGAGCTTAAGTGTTTCCAACGGTATCTTTAATGGGAAGCCGCGCGAAATGAAGCATCACTTAAACTTTATGACTTTTTCAAAACGATATATTATCTTTGCCTTTGGAGCCGTGATTATTTCTATGCTCGAAGCAGTATTTGGCTCGATATTTTCAAAGGTTTTATAGAAAATATTAAAAAAATAAACCATCGATTAATTCGATGGTTTATTTTTTATGTCCGACAGGGGATTGGCGTTGACAGCGTTGCGGATTTGCTGCGAATCGGTATGGGTATAGATTTCGGTTGTGTTTAAGTTTTCATGCCCTAAAATTTCTTTGAGCACTAAAACATCGGCATCTCCGGTCTGGTACATTAATGTCGCTGCCGTATGGCGCAGTTTATGTACGGAGAAGCCTTGGTCGCCCAGACCTGCTTTATCCAAGTATTTTTGCACCATTTTTTGCACGCTTTCGCGGCTCATGCGCTTCTTTTGCGCCGAAATAAAGAGCGCTTTTTTGTCAATCACGCCATCAACCGGGCGCACGCGCATATAATCGCGAATGGCTTTTAAACAAGCGTTATTAAGGTAAACTACCCGCTCTTTATTGCCTTTACCGGTAATATCAATGGTACCGTCTTCTCTGATATCACCGTAATCCAGCGAACAAAGCTCCGCTAAGCGCAATCCGCAGTTTAAAAACAGTGTAATAATACAGTAGTCGCGCTCTTTGTGCTTACCTTCAACCGCATTTAAGAGTTGTAAGGATTGGTCGTAGCTTAGGTATTTCGGGCGCGCACTTTTTTTAAATTTCGGCATTTCCAAGTCAACCATCGGGTCAGCAGGAATGCGCTTGCGCTTGCGAAACATATAATCAAAGAATGACTTTAAAGTGGAAACTTTTCGCGCTCTGGTGCGGTCGGAATTGCCGCGCTCATCTTTGCAAAAAATCAAGTAGTTATAGGCATCCATCAAGCTGACAGAGGCAATAAAATCATCATCGATATCGGAAATATCAATGTCTTCAAATTCAATTTCCGCAGGGGAGAGACCTCTGCTTTTCTTTAAAAATCGAAAGAAAGTGCGCAAATCCGATGCGTATTCTAAAGTGGTCAAGTCAGACTTACCTTTAATAACACGCAGGTGAGTCACATATTCCTGCACACTTTGCGGCATAGCCGCCAATTCTTCTTTTCTCATGAAACCTCCAAACTTTTGTGAAACAGTTTCACAGGGGAGTAAAATTACACAAAATACTAATAGTATTGTAACAAAAAATATCGTCTTGCGCAATAGGTAAGTGATTATGATAATTTTCATTAAAAAAAAAATATATAAAGGAACCATTAATATGTGAAGTTATTATTTATTTTAACCGGCATTGAATTGTCGTTATAATGGCAAAGTCAGATTCATATATCAATTATTTGAAAAAAATTAGAAAACTAAGAAAAAATCCATTCGATAAAATCTTTTAAAATGATACAATGTTCATTTAAAAAAATTTTATCGGATACAGTTTGAGAAAAAAGAAGATTTACAGTTTAACTTTCAAACAATATTAAATTACAAACATATAATGAATGTTATAAATAAAAATGTAAACACAGCAAACGCGGAGCAGCGCATTCAATCTGTAATACCATTAGAAATAAATAAATTAAAAATCGGAAGGTAATTAAATGTAATAAAATGATTAAAAAATCCATAACTACTCATAACCATCAAAACCACCTAAAACAACTAAAAATACGCAAAACACCCCTAAAAGCGCCTTTTTTACTCCCCTAAATTACACAAAATATACATTTTGTGTAATTTAGGATATAATTTTGAGCCAATGCTCCCTGCTGAGTTATTATTTAAAAATTTTTAAATATTAGTTTTTTACGGATTATTGTTTAATTAGTTTTCTCTTAAAACTTCATTTTGACGAGTGATGAGTTCCCGGTCGGCAGGTATTATTGTACATAGATATGTTTTTTAATAAACATTAATGAATGTTTAAGAAGTTTTAAACCTATGATTTTATTTCATTCTTTCTATTAAAAACTTTTAACCGTTTCAAGTCTTTCTCCCCTCTTTTATCTTTTATTATAAAAATGCATAGTCTTTCGATTTGCGGTATGAGTCCGATTAATAATAAAACAAGGCATAATCGATAAATTGTATTCATCAATGAAATAGTGACCGGAGTCATAATGATATTGATTTTTGTGCTTAAATGAATAAGACCACCAATGATGCCAAACACTGCTGCACCGATTGTGTTAACGCAAAGATATGAAAAAGCCGAGCGTTTCGCGGCAGTATTTTTGCCGATAGCTGTTAATAATACCGGTAATGATGCACCAATTCCGATTCCGAGAATGATAAAATATGCTGCCGGTAAGCCGATTAAACCTGTTATAGAAACGGTTTGCACTATGCCGACAGCTGCAGAAGCGCTTTGCAGGATGGCTGCTGCAATAACACCGATACCAAGCAATAATATCGGATTTTGTAAGCTGATTAAAGCATTGAGAAAGGCAGTATTATTCTTTAACGGCTCTACAGCTGCCGAAATGGTCGAAATACCAAGCATTAAGATAGCAAAGCCCAAAAAGATTTCCCCTATGCGTTTGAATTTTGTTTTTTTGATAAAAACCTTAAAAATAATGCCGATAATGGCAAAAACCGCACTTAATACCCTTGCCGAGAGTAAAGAAGCAAGCGGAGAAGCAAAACGTAATGAAGAGTAAGCGATAATCCAGCCGGTTGCGGCTGTACCGAGAATAGAGCCCAAAATAATAGCGATTCCCCTTTTGAGTGAAATCAAGTTGTTTTCAACCAAACCGACTACCATAGCACTGACTGCGCTTGAAGATTGAATAAAGGCGGTAACACCGGTACCGACGGCAATCGCTTTGAGCGGTGAATTGGTCAAACGGTATAGAAGCAATTCACTTTGTGAACCGCCGACTTTCTTTAAATGATCACTCATTAAATGCATGCCAAATAAAAATAGTGCCACGCCGAACAGTAAATTAAGAATTTGTATGTCTGTCATCCCCTATTAGCTGCATATATTATTAGTTTTTGCTTTTTTTATAAAATAAACCCGCACAGTTTACTGATGTGCGATAAAGAAGTAATAGAAGTGTAAAAAATTTTGCCGTTCCTATCCGGCACTTGCGCATTGTGTCGGATAGGTCGGGCGGTTATTCGGGCAAGTCCACCTTGCCAACAAAAGAATAATAAATCTCAAT
>JAFRJB010000066.1 GCA_017432485.1 Clostridia bacterium | reverse complement strand
GGTAAGAGGAATATCTGCAAACGTCAAACGCATAAGCATTGTTCACCGGGTTTGCATTGATAACAGTGTCGTCAATCACAACATTACCATTGTTGTTGGACAATGTGTAAACAGTTGCCGGAGCAGTGGTGGTGTTGTTCAGAGTCAGAACCATGTTGTCCAAAGTAAGGTTGGAGTAGTTCTGAACAAGCATTCTTGCCTTCTCACTGTAGATAGTACCGTTCTGGAAGGTAATGTTGTTATCCATCAGAAGCTGGAATGCTTGAGATTGTGTGCCGGTGGAACCGACAAGGTCGCCATCGATAGTGTAGGTGTAACCATTAAAGTCAACCGTTAAACCTGCATCGTTGAATTTAGCCTGAGGAGCCTTGAGGCCGTTGCCTGCGCTATTCTTCAAAAGAGTGATGGTGTCGCCGTCAACTGCTGCGTTCCAAGCCTCTTCAAGAGAATCATATCTTACATCGCCGATCTTTGCAACCGAGTGATCATCTACTTCAATCACATACACGCCTGCTTCTGCATCGTAGACAGACTCATAACCATCTGCGCAGTATGCGAGCGGAACTTCAGAAGTGTAAGTACCGCCGGAAATATTGATATCAGCAGTATCCGTATAGTTATAGCCGACATAAGATGCATCAACTGTGCCGCCTGTAACATTAACCGTGCTTTCGCCGTCAACAATGAAAGCGTAATCAGCATCGATTGAGCCACCGGTCATATCAACCGTTGCTTCGGCTTCTGTGGCAATTGCACAATAACCGCTGATTGTGCCACCTTTAACTTTAAGATAAGGCGTGGTATTGCCGCTTGCCTCATACATATAGATGGCATAACAATCATCATTAGCAGTAACAGTACCATTATTCAAAGTAGCGGAACCTGTGCCGGAAATCTGAATTGCCGTACCATCGGTACCGGTGTTTTCAATTGTACCGGCGTTAAGAGTAAATGTGCAGTTAGTGCCAACCTGAATGGTGGTGTACTGGCTGTTAGAAGTAACCTTACCGTCTTTGCCTGCAGATGTGTCGGTAATAGTAAGGCTGTTACCTACAGTCAAGTCCTGACTGGGAGCAAGCACAAATGCGCCTGTGCCGTTAGTCTTATTCTGCGTGTAGGTGTGACCGTTAAGGTCAAGGACAATATTCTTGCCGCCAACTCTTGCGGACCATGTGCCGCCATACACACCGATATTGGATGTGCTTGTGCTGTCAGCAATCAGTTTGATGGTTGTTTTTGTGCCGTCAGTGGGAGCTGCAGCAAAAGCTGCTGCCACGGTGCTGTACTGATTGTTGCCAATCTTTGCAACAGTTGTAGCCTCAACAGGAACGATTGTGCCGCTTGCATCTTGAACAACATCATCTGCAATATATGCGGTAACATCTTTGACGTTCTCGCCGGTATAATCATTGAAAGTACCGCCGTTAATCACGATGGATTTACCGCTTTCGGTAGAAGCATTGCTGGAGCCGGAAATGGTACCGTTGAACTCGCCGCCATTGATAACGACAACTTTATTTTGAGCAGAACTGACCGCATAGTCACTGGACTTGCCGCTCTGGAAGGTACCGCCATTGATTTCAGCAGAGCCGTTGTTCACATAAACAAGGGAATCTCTCTTCGGACCATTGGCAGAAGTAAAGTTGCCGTCTTCAATCGTCAAAGTAGCGGTTGCACTTCTAACATAGAAAATAGCAGAAGCATATTTACAGGTATCTGCACTGTATGTACCGCCAAGCACGGTGACATTTGCATAATCGCGAATGTCGCAGAAGAAAGCTTGTGAACTACCACTATAGGAATAAGTCCAGGAGCCGCCACCTACGGAATCCTTAAAGGTCACATTGGTCGGGTTTTCTTCGGTGCCGGTGACAAACATAACCTCGGTCTTTTTCAACGGGTCAACAGCTGCGCCGACACTGCCGTTCGCAGGACCTGCAAGCGTACAGCCATTCAAATCAAATGTAATATCTTTGTCTACCTTAAAGCCAACCTGTGCTGCGGTGAAGGTGATATCGGCAGTAAACTGAATGGTATCGCCATCTTCCGCATTTGCAACAGCAGTTTTAAGATCTGCGCCTGTTGCTACGGTAAGGGTATTGCCTGCAAAAGCTGCGAAGGGCAACACGCTCATAATCAACATCACAGAAAGAACAATTGCTAAAACTTTGTTTGTTGTTTTCATGTTCATTTTCCTTTCAAAATTTAATTTTTAGAAAATATTATTCATAATGGCAATATGCTAAAGCAAAACTTGCTTTGTGGCAGCTGACCTATATCGCTAAGGGCACAAGAACCTGAATCTTAATAGCCTCTTTCTTGCCCTTTTTGGCTAATTCATCCGATTTTTCGTTGATTGGCGTCAGCCAAACTGCCTCAATATCGAATCAATTATCACAAAAATTGCTGCGCAAGAGGTGCTGCGCAGTTTTGGTTAGCCTATTTTTCAACTAAGACAAGGCAAAACGCTGAAGGAATGCTGTCGCATTGCAAAGCGTTTTAACGAAGATATTAGAGGAAAAGAGGCAACCAAAACCTGTTAAGGTTCAAGTGCTCGTGCCCTTGCCTTGTAAAACACACAAAGTTTTTATGCGCTTTACATCGGCAAGCGACATCTGCCGCATATTGGCATAATAAATACAAAATAAAATGCTTTTTAGCCTATTAGCCTATTGGCATATTGGCAAATTGGCGAGTGGTCGCAAGGCAAAGCCTTGCATTATAAAAGATCTCTCCGCTTCGGTCGAGATGACATGCGCCTGTTATTCCGAGCGCAGTCGAGGAATCTTTAGAGCGTAGCGGAACGGGTGCGGGTGTCCCGCCCACAATTATTCATTCTTCATTATTCATTCTTCATAGAGCGCTCTATGAGCGCTCTATTTCAAGCCTTCTGCCCTGCAGCTGCTCTGCAGGGCAGTTACTTTCACTAACGAAAGCAAGACTTGAAATGAAAGGAAATAAGAAATCGGAAATCCGAAAAAATTAACTTAGTTAAATAATATATATAGATTAACTCTAATTATTCATATATATTATATATAAAATCTCTTTGAAATTAAAGAGAAATAATTACAAATATTTTATCAACATTATTGTGCATTGTCACAAATCGGCTCACTTCCCGGCTACCGAGCGAAACGCGCAAGAATTGTGGTGATATTTGACCATTTTCGCAAATTGCGCGCCTATCTTGTGTTTTTTTGCGCGCAAAAACCGCAAAAAAAATCGCCGCAAGCCTGCGGCGGTGGTGTGATTGACGAACACGTGACAAATAAGAATTTGTCGCGCTCTCCGAGCGCACAAATTTTTATTTGTCTAAATCTTCCAGCACATCATCAAAATCGGTTGACACCTTACGCGCTTTTTCCACCGGTTTTTCGGTCGGTTCTTCCGGTTCTTCCGGCAAAGGCTTGGCTTCTACCGTAACCGGTTCGTGAGCGGCGACAGGCGCTTTTTTGTACTTCTCGCGCTTAACCTTTTTGACATGCTCATTGCGCAACTCGCCCATGCGGTTAATCAAGCCGCTGATGGTCAGTGAGAATACCACCATGGCAAGGGAGTAAAGCGCCACGGCAATCATCGTATACATAAAATAAAACGGCAGCGCTCTCATAATGATTTTTAAAATCGTAAAGAGCACGGTGGCAACTACGAATTCGCCGATAAAGCTGATGGAAATCACCCGCAGGCACTCACTTGTCGAGGAGCGGAAAGGCTTTTCGCTACGCCCGT
Organism: Clostridia bacterium; assembly: GCA_017432485.1. Classification (GTDB taxonomy): domain Bacteria; phylum Bacillota; class Clostridia; order Oscillospirales; family Acutalibacteraceae; genus RUG714. The sequence continues at coordinate 3,786 of JAFRJB010000066.1, read as the reverse complement.
TTTGCGAGATAAAGAAGATGTTAAGAAGCCCGTAAGCATACGGCACGCACAGCACAAACACATACATACTCATCACGCGGATGTAAGTTTCATTAAACAGGCTCAAAAAAGACTGGTTCATCACATAGGCGAGCATTTTCGGCGCCACGGCGGTCGAAGCGGAATAGTAAGCAACATGCGCCGCTTTGAGCCACTCTAAAACAGTGGGTGCCGCAATCAGGCAAAAGATCAGCTGCCCGACAGCAAACAAAGAAACTGCCGCCAATAAAACAATACTCAAAACAGAAGTGGTTTCTGCCGATATTTTCTTCATAATCATCTACCTCAATTCTTATTTCTTTATCATTATAATGGAAGCGCGCTCAATTATCAACCGAAAATTTATGAATATTGTGTAAACTCTTGCAATTTCTTCACTTTTCCTTTATCATAATAGCATTATGAGAATGCGAAAGAAGAAAAATTTAGAACCGCGGCTTGCCGCTTGTGAGGATATCACTGTCACACTTGGTGAAGAAAAACCGGATTGGCCGGCTGTTTTCGGTAACAGCAACCCCCTGCACCTGGAAATCGGCTGCGGCAAAGGCGCCTTTACCGAAGAAATCGCCCGCCGCAATCCCGATGTGAACTTTGTGGCAATTGAAATGGAAGCCAATGTAGCGGTAATGGCGATGGAAAAAATCAAAGCCGCCGAACTTGACAATGTGCGCTTTATGGTCATCAATGCCGACAAACTGCCGGATATTTTTGAAGAAAATGCAGTGGAGAGAATTTACCTCAATTTCTCCTGCCCCTTCCCCAAAAAGCGCCACACCAAGCACCGCCTGACCTACGAAACATTTTTAAACCGCTACAAAGCAGTGCTGGCACCGGGTAAAGAAATCCACTTAAAAACCGATAAAGAAGAGTTTTTTGATTTTTCGGTAGAAGAGTTTGAAAAATGCGGGTGGGAGCTCAAAAATATCACCCGCGATTTGCACCACAGTGCGTGGGCGCAGGAAAACATTGTGACCGAGTATGAAAGCCGCTTCACGGCACTCGGTCAACCGATATACCGCCTGGAAGCGGTCAACAACAAAAAATGAGCCGAAGGGCTCACTTTTTGTTGTAAGTAACAGGTAATAGTGAAGAAGGAAGAAGTGTGGGCGGGATACCCGCACCCGTTCCGCTACGCTCTAATAAAAAAATGCCAATGCTGATTGGCTAAAAAAATACTGTTCGCAATATGCGAACAGTATTTTTTTATTCTTCTTCAAATTCGATATCAAACTCCAGCGGTTCGCCGCAGTTCGGGCAGTCTACACTGCCTTCTAAAATAACACTCTCCTGCAGGTAAATCGTTTCGTGGCAGGCGGGGCACTCGATTTCATACATCTCTTCGCCCTCTTCTTCCTCCTCGAACGCTTCTTCCTCAAGCAGTTCGTCTTCCTGCTCTAAAGCATCATCCTGTGCATCGAGTTCATCCGGTACAAATGCCGGTGCGGGTGCGGCATCTTCTTCGATATCCTCTTCAATATCTTCTTCGAAGTCATCCTCATCGTCGTCTTCAAAGTCTTCATCGAAATCATCCGCAAAATCATCTTCGGCATAGTCTTCATCCGAAAAATCTTCTTCCTCAAACATATCATCGGTAAAAATGAAACTCTCTACCGTGTCGAGGTCTTCATCTACTTCGCTCAAGCGCGAATCGATATTATCGATATTCTCGGCATTAAATTCCACATCTTCTGCAATGGAATCGAGCACATCGAGGATTGCCTCATAAATTCTTTTGGTTTGAGTGTCGCTGATATTGCTTGCCGCAATAAGACCTTTTAAATACGCAATTTTTTCGAGTGTTGTCATGTTACACACAACCTTTCGCCGTATTATTTGTTTGCTCTGCCTAAGCATTCACCCGTGCGGGTATCAATCTTAATAAGCTCGCCTTCGTTCATAAAGCCGGGAACCTTCACAACGGCACCGGTCTCTACGGTAGCGGGTTTGGTGACATTGGTCGCGGTGTTGCCCTTCACGCCGGGTTCGGTTTCGGTGATGAGCAAGTCAACAAATGTCGGCGGCTCTACGGAGAACACTTCACCCTTAAAGGAAACAAGTTTGCAGACCATATTCTCTTTTACAAACTTAAAGTTGTCGCCCAAAATAGAAGCGGAAATCGGCGCCTGCTCGTAGGTTTCGGGGTCCATAAAGTAGTAGATGTCGCCATCGTTGTAAAGGTACTCCATGTCCTTTCTCTCTACATATGCCTGCTCAAATTTTTCGGTGGGGTTAAAGGAACGCTCCACCACGCTGCCGGAAATCACATCTTTATATTTTGTGCGCACAAATGCCGCGCCTTTGCCCGGCTTTACATGCTGAAATTCAATAACCTGATAGACCTTACCGTCCATTTCAAAAGTCATACCGTTTCTGAAATCGCCTGCTGAAATCATTGTAATCTTCCTCCAATATCCATTTCTGAGGGGATTAAGAATAAACGCCTTTACCCCATTATTTACTTTATTATATTATTTTAGGCGCAATAAATCAAGAAAAAATTACAGAACAATCAATTTTTTCTCACTTTCGGTCAGGTTGATAACCTTCTCCCCGTCGTGATAAATCATATCTTCAATGCGCACACCGAACTTGCCGGGCAGGTAAATACCGGGCTCAACCGTAACCACATCGCCGGCGCCGAAAACATCTTCGCTGCGGGTATTAAAGCAGGGTTCTTCGTGAATTTCCACACCGACACCGTGCCCCAAACCGTGACCGAAATACTCGCCGTAGCCCGCCGCTTTGATAATGTCGCGCGCGGTGGCATCAATCGCCGTGCACTTCACGCCCTCTTTTGCCGCGGCAATGGCGGCATTTTGAGCAAAAAGCACGGTGTTATACACTTGTAACATCTCCCCTGTCGGCTCGCCGAGCGCGACGGTGCGGGTCATATCGGCGTGGTAAAAATCGACCACTGCGCCGAAATCCATCGTGATAAAATCGCCTTGTTGCACCCGCCTGCTGCCGGGAACGGCATGGGGTTTTGCACCGTTTTCACCGGAGGCGACAATCGTTTCAAACGAGAGTGCATCCGCCCCGTGAGAGAGCATATAAAAATCCATTTCAAGCTGAATTTCTTTTTCCGTCATCCCCGCCTTGATAAAAGAGAAAATGTGCTTAAAACAAGCATCTGTCACCGCCTGCGCGGCGCGGATTTTTTCGACTTCTTCCGGCAATTTTTTGCGACGCAGTGTGTGCAAAATCAGGCGGTCGATTTCACCCGATATGTCTAAAGTATAGTCCGCAAGCACTTCCCGAAAAGCGGCGAACTGCGCAAGCGAAATATGCTGCGCTTCGAGCGCGATGGTGCGGTAGGGCTTCCCTGCCAAAAACGCCTTTAAATTCGCCAGCGGCACGCCCTTTTCGAGCACCACTTCGGCAGAAGTTACCACTTCTTTTGCCGCGGTAATGTAGCGCGAATCGGTGAAGAAAAACGCTGCATCGCGCGCGACCACCAACGTGCCGTTGGAAGAAGCAAAACCCAAGAAATAGTTGCGGTTATTTTCACTTGTAATCACCGCCGCATCTATACCGGCGGGGAGTAGATTTTGAAGTTGTTGTATTTTATTCATAGTTGCCTTTCTAAATAAGGATTTGTCGCGCTCTCCGAGCGCGCAAATCCTTATTTGAAGTAATAAGTAAAAAGGAATAGTGAATAAGTGTGGGAGGGCTCTGCCCTCACCCGATTTTAACGTACGGCAAACGCCGCACCAAAAGGAATTGAGCGAAGCGGAACGAGTGCGAGTG
>JAFRJB010000065.1 GCA_017432485.1 Clostridia bacterium | reverse complement strand
GATTTTGATGCTGCTTGGCTAACGCCAAGCAAAGAAAAAGCGAGTAAATTAGCCAAAAAGAGCAAGCGAGTGACTATTAAGGTTTGACAACTTTTACCCAGAGAGGATTTGCTCGCAAATTCTCTCTGTTGCGAAGTTTGTTTGGACGCGCGTAGCGGAACGGGTGCGGGTGTTCCCGCCCTCTAATTCCGCATTCCGAATTCCGCATTCCGCATTGGAATGTTCCTCATTCCTCATTCTACGAAAGGAGAAGAACCGTGGATTTTAAGCTTGTAAGTGACTATGCGCCCACCGGTGACCAGCCCGAGGCAATTGCCGCGCTGGTGGATGGTCTGAAGAGCGGCATGAAAGAGCAAACCCTTTTAGGCGTGACCGGCTCCGGTAAGACTTTTACCATGGCAAATGTCATTGCCGCCATGAACAAGCCCACCTTGGTGCTCGCGCACAACAAAACCCTTGCCGCGCAGCTGTGCAGTGAGTTTAAAGAGTTCTTCCCCGAAAATGCGGTAGAATATTTTGTTTCTTACTATGACTACTATCAGCCCGAGGCATATATCCCCGGCAGCGATACCTATATCGAAAAAGACTCCTCGATAAACGATGAAATCGACAAACTGCGCCACTCTGCGACCAGTGCGCTGAGCGAGCGGGGCGATGTCATTATTGTCGCTTCCGTTTCGTGTATCTACACCCTCGGCAGCCCCTATGACTACAAGAATATGGTCATTTCTCTGCGCGAGGGAATGGAGAAGAGCCGCGAAGAGCTTATTCAAAAGTTGGTCGAAATTCAGTACGAGCGCAATGACATTTCTTTTGTGCGTAATAAGTTTCGCGTGCGCGGCGATGTGGTCGAGATTTACCCCGCGTATTCGAGCGACACCGCGATTCGTGTCGAGTTTTTCGGCGATGAGATTGACAGGCTCAGCGAAATTAATGTGCTCACGGGGGAAGTGAAAAACGTGGTCAGCCATGTCGCGATTTACCCGGCTTCCCACTATGTCATCGGCGCGGATAAACTCGAAAAAGGCATTGCCGATATCTTTGATGAGATGCAGGAACGCGTGAAGTTCTTCCAATCGCAGGGCAAGCTCATTGAAGCCCAGCGCATCAAGGAGCGCACCGAATACGATATGGAGATGCTGCGCGAAACCGGCTTTTGCAAGGGGATAGAGAACTACTCGCGCGTGCTCGCCGGCAGAGAGCCGGGCGCGACTCCCTTCACATTGCTCGACTTCTTTCCCGAGGACTTCATTCTCTTTGTGGATGAGAGCCATGTCACGCTCCCGCAGGTGCGCGGGATGTACGGCGGCGACCGCTCGCGCAAAGAGAACCTGATTGAATACGGCTTTCGCCTGCCTTCCGCGCTCGATAACCGCCCGCTCAATTTTGAGGAGTTTTACAATCACTTAAACCAAGCGGTCTTTGTCAGCGCCACACCGGGCGAGTTTGAAAAAGAGCACAGTGCGCAGATTGCCGAGCAGGTCATTCGCCCCACAGGGCTGTTGGACCCGGCAATTACGGTCAAGCCCGTAGAGGGGCAAATCGATGACCTCATCGGCGAAATCAATGAGCGCACCGCCAAAAACGAGCGCGTTTTGGTCACTACCCTCACGCGCAAGATGGCGGAAGATTTGACCGAGTATTTAGAGAATGTGGGCATTAAGGTGCGCTATTTGCACTATGATATTGATACGATTGAGCGCATGGAGCTTATCCGCGATTTGCGCTTGGGTGAATACGATGTGCTTGTGGGCATCAACCTGCTGCGCGAGGGCTTGGATATTCCGGAAGTGAGCCTTGTCGCGATTTTGGATGCCGACAAAGAAGGCTTCCTGCGCAGCGAAACGTCGCTCATTCAAACCATCGGCAGGGCGGCGCGTAATGCCGACGGGCAGGTGATTATGTATGCCGATACCGTCACCGACTCGATGGAGCGCGCCATTCGCGAAACCAACCGCCGCCGTGGGAAGCAAATGGCTTACAACGAAGCGCACGGCATTGTGCCCAAGACCATTACAAAAGGTGTGCGCGATGTGCTCGAAATCTCCACCCACAAAGAGGATTTGGAGCAGAAGAAAACCAAGTACCTTTCCGCCAAAGAGCGGCAGATTCTTATCGAGCGCCTGACAAGAGAAATGAAGCAGGCAGCCAAAATTCTCGAGTTTGAACACGCCGCGTATTTGAGGGATAAGATAGAGAAAATACGCAGAGGGAAGTAGCAAGGCAACGCCTTGCCGATAATTCGGAATTCGGAGTGCGGAATTCGGAATTAGAGGGCGGGAACACCCGCACCCGTTCCGCTACGCTCAAATTTGTAGGGTTCGGCGCCTCGACGAACCGCCATTTAAATGCAGCACAAAGTGTTGCCACCACAATTCAACATTCAAAATTCAAAATTCAACATTACAATGTGCCGCTTGCGGCACCACCACCGCCGACTGCCGACTGCCGACTGCTGTCGCGCCAGCGACTTGAGGAACTATGCAAAAAGATATATTTGTCAAAGGTGCCAGAGAGCACAACTTAAAGAATATTGATGTCAAAATCCCCCGCGACCGCTTAAGTGTCTTTACGGGGCTTTCCGGCTCGGGCAAATCGAGCCTTGCGTTTGATACCATTTTTGCCGAAGGGCAGCGCCGCTATGTCGAAAGTCTCTCAAGCTACGCGCGCCAGTTTTTGGGGCAGATGGACAAGCCCGATGTCGACTACATCGAGGGCTTGAGTCCCGCTATCTCGATTGACCAAAAGACCACTTCCAAAAACCCGCGCTCGACTGTCGGCACGGTCACGGAGATTTATGACTATCTGAGACTATTCTACGCGCGCGTGGGCATTCCGCACTGCCCGGTGTGCGGCAGAGCGATTGAGAAGCAGACGATTGACCAGGTGGTCGACCGCATCTTAAAACTGCCCGAAAAAACCAAAATTCAGGTGCTTGCGCCCATTGCCAAAAACCGCAAGGGCGAGTATGTCAAAGAACTTGCCGAGCTGCGCAAGTCCGGTTTTGTGCGCGTGCGCTGTGACGGCATTCTCTACGATTTATCCGAGCCCATTAAGCTCGACAAAAATAAAAAACACTCGATAGAAGTCATCGTTGACCGCCTGGTCATCAAAGAAGATATTCTTTCGCGCCTGACCGATTCGGTCGAGAGCGCGGTCAAACTCTCCGGCAATGCGGTGATTATTGATGTCATCGGCGCGGAGGAACTGCTCTTTTCGCTCGCTTACGCCTGCCCGGAGCACGACATCAGCATTGAAGACTTAACGCCGGCGATGTTCTCTTTCAACAGTCCGCTCGGTGCCTGCCCGAAGTGTTCGGGGCTTGGCACGTTTATGGAAATTGACCCCGATTTGGTTATTCCCGACAAGAGCTTGTCGCTGAGCCAAGGCGCCATTAAAGCCGCCGGCTGGAGTGCCGATGACAGCGGCTCGATTGCGACCATGTACTATAAGGGCATTGCCAAAGAATTCGGCTTTACGATGGATACCCCGGTGCGCGATTTGCCGCCGGAAGGCTTGCAGGCGCTGCTTTACGGCACAGGCGGCAAAAAGATTAAGTTTACGCGCACCACCGACTTCGGCTCGGGTACGTATATGAGCGAGTTTGAGGGTGTGATAGTCAACTTAAACCGCCGCTATCTTTCTACCACCAGCGACTGGGCGAAGGCGGAGATTGAGAAATTTATGGCAGTCAGCGAGTGCGCCGAGTGCCACGGTCAGCGGCTAAAAAAAGAGAGCCTGGCGGTGACGGTCGGCGGTATGAATATCGCGAAACTGACCGAAATGAGCATTAAAGATGCGCTCAGCTTTATCGATGCGCTTGCGTTAGGGCAGCGCGAGGCGATTATCGCAAAGCCCATTATAAAAGAAATTCACGACCGCCTGCAGTTTTTGAATGCGGTCGGTCTCGAATATTTAACTCTCTCGCGCTCCTCGGCAACGCTGTCGGGCGGCGAGAGCCAGCGCATCCGCTTAGCCACCCAAATCGGCTCCTCGCTGATGGGTGTGCTCTATATCTTAGATGAACCGAGCATCGGCTTGCACCAGCGCGACAACGACCGCCTGCTTGACACACTCAAGCACCTGCGCGACATCGGCAATACGCTCATTGTTGTCGAGCACGATGAAGACACCATCCGCGCGGCGGATTATATTGTCGACATCGGTCCCGGTGCGGGCATTCACGGCGGCGAACTTGTGTGCGCCGGCACACTCGAGGATATCGAAAACTGCGAAGCCTCCATTACCGGCAAATACCTCAAGGGTGAGAGAAAAATTGAGGTGCCCCGAAAACGGCGCACGGGTAACGGTAAACTTTTAACCATCAAAGGCGCGGCGCAGAATAACCTCAAACAGATTGATGTCGATATTCCGCTGGGTACCTTTGTGGCGGTCACCGGTGTTTCGGGTTCGGGCAAATCGAGCCTTGTCAATGAAATTCTCTATAAGCGCCTGGCAAATGAACTTAACCACGCCAAAAAGCGCGAGGGCAAGTTTGACACCATCACCGGTTTGGAAGCGCTCGACAATGTGATTGAAATCACCCAATCGCCCATCGGCAAAACCCCGCGCTCGAACCCCGCAACCTACACCGGGGTATTTGATGATATTCGCAAGCTCTTTGCGCAAACCAAAGATGCCAAGCAGCGCGGCTACACCGCTTCGCGCTTCTCCTTTAATGTGAAGGGCGGGCGCTGCGAAGCCTGCCAGGGCGGCGGTATTGTCAAAATCGAAATGCACTTCCTTGCCGATGTTTGCACCGACTGCGAGGTCTGCGGCGGCAAGCGCTACAACCGCGAAACGCTCGAAGTCAAATACAAAGGCAAAACCATTTATGATGTATTGGAGATGACGGTCGAAGAAGGCGTGCACTTCTTCAGCGCCGTGCCCAAAATCGCCAAGAAACTGCAAACGCTCTATGATGTGGGCTTGGGCTACATCAAAATCGGGCAGCCTGCCACCACGCTTTCGGGCGGTGAAGCCCAGCGCGTGAAGCTTGCGACTGAGCTTTCCAAGCAGTCGACCGGCAATACTTTCTATATCTTGGATGAACCGACCACCGGCTTGCACGCGGCAGATGTGCACAGGCTCATTGATGTGCTGCAGCGTTTTGTCGAAAAGGGCAACACGGTGCTGGTCATTGAACATAATTTAGATGTTATCAAAGTGGCAGACCATATTATCGACTTAGGTCCCGAGGGCGGCGACGCCGGCGGGGAAGTGGTTGTCACCGGCACCCCCGAGGAAGTCGCGCGGTGCAAAAAGTCGTATACAGGGCAATATTTGAAAAAAGTTTTAGAATAAAAAAGAAATTTAAAAAAATTCATCGTATAAAGTTAATAACAGTAAAAAATAAAATGTAGAAATTAGAATGTAGAATGTAGAATGAAGGGCGACACATTCGCACTTGATTAGAATAGTCGGGTTTGCGGAGCAAACAAAACAATCAAAGTTGGTTTGATGTTTTCATCTTTACCATATCGAGGCTTCGCCGAGCCTCTCCTTGATAGGGGAGGTGGGCGCGTTTACAGCGCCCGGAGGGGTAGACCTGAACACTGAAAACTGAACCCTGAAAACGGTTTCGCTTGCGCGAAACCCTGTGAGAGATTTATGGAAAACTACAGACAACGCACAGAACAATTAGAAACAGTAAACCTTTGTGCCGGTGCCGCGAAGGCGGCGCTCTCGCGCGGCAGGGCAGTGCCCGAGCAGGAGGATGATATTCGCACCTGCTGGCAGCGCGACCGCGACAGGATTATTCACTGCAAATCCTTCCGCCGCTTAAAGCACAAAACACAGGTGTTTTTGTCGCCCGAGGGCGACCATTACCGCACGCGCCTGACCCACACCTTAGAAGTGGCGCAGATTGCGCGCACCATTGCCAGAGCTTTGCAGCTCAATGAGGATTTAACCGAGGCAATCGCCTTGGGGCACGATTTGGGGCACACCCCCTTCGGGCATGCCGGTGAGCGCGCACTCAATGATGTGTATGCACCCGGTTTTCGCCACTACGAGCAGAGCGTGCGCGTGGTTGAAAAGCTGGAAAAAGACGGCAGGGGTTTAAACTTAACCGCAGAAGTGCGCAACGGCATTCTTTGCCACACCAAGGGCGAGGAAGCGGCAACCCTCGAAGGCAGGCTGGTGCGCCTTGCCGATCGCATTGCCTACATTAATCACGATATTGACGATGCGCTCAGAGCCGGGGTCATTACCGAAGACGATATCGGCGAGGAAGTTCACCAAATGATGGGCTACACCACCGCTTCGCGCATCAATGCACTGGTGACAAGCACCATTGAAGCGAGCGTGACCGATGCGGCAGACTCCGCAGAGAATGTGATACAAATGCAAGCCGATATGCAGGCGGTATTTGACAAACTGCATACATTTATGTTTGAAAATGTCTACCTCAACCCCGCCTGTAAGAGCGAGGAAAAGAAGGCGGACAAGCTCATTAAGAGCCTCTATACATACTTTTGTGAAAATGAAGATGCACTGCCGCCCGAACTCAAAGAAATTGCCCGCAGTGAAGGTGTAGAGCGCGCGGTGTGCGACTACATCGCCGGTATGACCGACCACTACGCGGTGCAGGTCTTTAGTGAAATCTTTATCCCGCAAGGGTGGGAAAAAGTTTGAAACCCGGTTTCAAACTTTTTCAACTAATAACTAATAACTATTAGTTAATAACTGAGGGCGACACATTCGCACTTGATGAGAGCGGTTGGATGATATTCAAATTTATTCGATGTTCAATTTACCCTCTTCTTGTCGTGTTTGAAGCGCGCTTCAAACTTTTTCAACTAATAACTGATAACTATTAGTTAATAACTGTGGGCGACACATTCGCACTTGTTCCGCTACGCTCTAAAGATTCCTCGACTGCGCTCGGAATGACAGATGAATGTTTGGAATGACAGAATTAATGTCATCTCGACCGAAGCGGAGAGATCTTTAAAATGCAACACAAAGTGTTGCCATAATAATTCTACATTTTACATTCTAATTTCTACATTAAAATGCAAGGCTTTGCCTTGCCAACGCAATTTCACTCTCCACTCTCCAAACTCCACACTCTCAGAACAGTGTAAAAATACAACAGAAAGGCGGTGAAGAAGTGGCTTTTACCGATGCGTTTTTGGAAGAATTGCGCGCAAAAAATGAAATCAGCGAAGTCATCGGCAGTTATGTCAACTTAAAAAAAGCCGGCAGGCTGTACAAAGGCTTATGCCCGTTCCACGGTGAAAAAACACCTTCTTTCACCGTGTATCCCGACACGCAGTCTTTCTATTGCTTCGGCTGCGGCGTGGGCGGCGATGTGATCGGCTTTATTCGCAAGGCGGAAAACTTAGATTACACCGAGGCAATCAAGCTTCTTGCCGATCGCAGCGGCATCGCAATGCCCGAGAGCGGCTATGATGACTCGATGTTAAAGCGGCGCAACCGCATTTATGAAATGAATAAAGAAGCGGCGCGTTTCTTCTTCAATCAACTCATTGATGAAAAGAACCGCCACGCCCTGCAATATTACTTTGACAGAGGCTATACGTTTGAAACCATCAAGCACTTCGGTCTCGGCTACGCGCCCGACAGTTGGGATGCGCTCAAAAAGCACCTCAACGAACTGCGCTTTTCCAACGAGGAACTCTATGAAGCGAACCTGCTTAAAAAGAGCGCTAAGGGCGGGTACTATGACAATTTCCGAGGTCGCGTGATGGTGCCTATCATCGACTTGCGCGGCAGGGTAGTCGCCTTCGGCGGCAGGGTGCTTGATGACTCGAAACCGAAGTATATCAACACTTCCGACACCTTGGCATACAAGAAAACCCACCAGATTTTCGCGATGAATTTTGCCAAGAGCCATGCCGAAAACGGGCTTATCCTCTGCGAAGGGTATATGGATGTTATTGCCCTGCACCAGGCGGGGTTTGAAAACGCGGTCGCTTCCTGCGGCACGGCGCTCACCCCCGAGCAGGTGCGCGTGATTGCCAAGTATACCGACACGGTCATTCTCTCGCAGGATGCCGATGAAGCCGGCAGAAAGGCGGTCGACAAATCGATTGCGCTTTTCAGTGATGTCGGCATTAAAGTGAGGGTGCTCAATATCCAGGGGGCAAAGGACCCCGATGAATTTATTCAAAAATTCGGCGCTGACCGTTTCAAAGCCTTAATTGAAGGCGCGGAAACGGATACGGAATATAAATTATTACTCGCAAAGCAAAAGTATGACTTATCATCGCCCGCTCAGTTGGCTGACTATGTCGGCGAGGCGGCACGGATTCTCTCCGAATTGAGCCCGGTCAAGCGGGATATTTATGCGTCTGAGATCGCAGAGCAGACCAAGGTGAGCAAGCAGGCAATTTTAAGTGAAAGCAAGCGTTATGCGGGGAAAGTGGGGCGCACCAAGCGCCGCGAAATTAACCGCAGCGCGATGCAAATGCAAAGCGAAAAAGACAAAATCAACCCCGAAAAGCGGCGTTACAAAGCGGCGGCGCTCGCCGAAGAGCGTATTATTGCCGTATTGCTCTGCCACCCCGATTTGTGCGCGGCGGCGCAGGCGGCGCTCGGCGATGATGATTTTGTGACAGCATTTAACAAGCACATATATGCTGTCGTCACCCGGCGCATTCAAGCGGGCGAAAGCCTGCAGCTTTCCTCACTCGGGCAGGAGCTGACTATGGAAGAAGTCGGCGCTCTCGCAGGGTTGGAGGCAATGGGGAAAACCCTGAGCAATCCGCAGCAGGAGCTGCGCGAGAGCATTGCCACGCTTAAAGAGGAAAAGCGCAAGCTGCTCAAGCCCGATTTGGCGGCGATGAGTGATGAGGAATTCAGAAAATTATTCGAAAATTAGAAGGGATGTGTTTTCGTGGAGAAAGAAAAAAAGGAAGTAGAGGCAGTGGAAACCGAAACCAAGGCGGCTGCCAAAAAGACCAAGAAAAGCACGAAGAAAGAGCAAAGTGCCGAGGAACCGAAGAAGGATGATGCCCTCTCGAAGCTGCCGGCAAATATCCGCGCGCTCATTGAAAAGGGAAAGAGCGCAGGCAAGCTCACTTCGCAGGAAATTGACGGTCTGATTGTCGATATGGACTTGGATGTGGAAACGCTCGAAAACTTCTACACCGCGATTGAAGAGTCCAAAATCGAGATTGTCGATGATTTGCTCAGCGAAAATATCGAGAGTATTATCGAAAGCCCCGTCAAAGAGGATGGGGAAGGCAGCACCGGTGCGGTTGCCAGCGACAATAACGATGACCCGGTCAAGGTCTACTTAAAAGAAATCGGTAAAGTGCCGCTGCTCACCCCCGAAGAGGAGATTGATTTGGCGATGCGCATTGCCGAAAACGATGAAGCCGCAAAGCGCAGGCTTTCCGAAGCCAATTTGCGCCTGGTGGTCAGCATTGCCAAGCGCTATGTCGGCAGAGGCATGCAGTTTTTGGATTTGATTCAAGAGGGTAACCTGGGCTTGATTAAAGCTGCCGATAAGTTTGACTACACCAAGGGCTTTAAGTTCTCGACCTATGCGACCTGGTGGATTCGCCAGGCGATTACGCGCGCGATTGCCGACCAGGCAAGAACCATTCGTATCCCCGTGCATATGGTTGAAACCATCAACAAGGTCAAAAAGGCAAACAGCCAGCTGCTGCATGAAAACGGCAGAGACCCGACCCCCGAAGAGATTGCCGAGCGCCTCGGTATGCCGGCAGATAAGGTGCGCGAAATCTTAAGAGTTGCGCAAGAGCCCGTTTCGCTCGAAACCCCCATCGGTGAAGAGGAAGACAGCCACCTGGGTGACTTTATTCCCGATGATACTTCGCTTTCGCCCATTGATGCGGCAACCATGGATGCGCTCAAGCGCGACTTGGCGGCAGTGCTTAAGACATTGACCGACAGGGAAGCGAGCGTATTGAGAATGCGCTTCGGTCTCGATGACGGCCAGCCCAAGACTTTGGAAGAAGTCGGCACCAAGTTCGGTGTAACCAGAGAGCGTATTCGCCAGATTGAAGCGAAGGCACTCAGAAAACTCAAACACCCCTCGAGAATTAAGAAGTTGGCGGACTATATGGATCGCTTCTGATAAGCGCTCCATCAAAAAAGGGTTTGGCATTGCCAAACCCTTTTTTTAATGCGGAATGCGGAGTGCGGAATGCGGAATTAGTGGTGGCAAGGCAAAGCCTTGCATTAGAAAAACAAGTTCGTTTTTTATCTGTTGCCTGTGAAATAAGAATGCATTTTTTGCCGAAAAATAAAAGTTTTTGCATTTTATTAAGTTTAGTCTGTTTTTTGTATGCAAACGTCCCTTAACTAACACTTCGGTTTTTTTGGAAAAACGGACAAAATTAATAATTTTTCTTTGGAAAAACGGACAAATCTATTAAAAAACATATTGAATAATCGGACAGAATGTGTTATAATTCCGCTTAACAGGAGATGATTTTATGGAAATAAAAATTTCAAGAAAAGTTGAAACCAAAATAGCAGATTTCTATAAGTCAAAAGACAAAAAAGCGCTTCTGATTACCGGTGCACGTCAGGTAGGCAAGACGTATATAGTCGATAATACATGGAAAGAACACTTTAAATCCATAGTAAGAATCAATTTTATAGAAACACCTGATGCTGTTGAACTGTTCAACAAAGCCAAGAACAGTAGTGACCTTTTGCTCAGAATATCTGCCATTTCAAAATCAAAACTGATACCTGACGAAACATTAATCTTTCTTGATGAGGTTCAAGAGTGCAAAGAGATTGTAACAGCAATAAAATTCCTTGTTGAGGAGGGCAGTTATAAGTATGTTTTAAGCGGCTCTCTTTTAGGTGTTGAACTCAAAGATATTCGTTCTGTCCCGGTAGGATATATGGATACAATAGAAATGTATCCAATGGATTTTGAAGAATTCATAAGGGCAAACGGTATTCCCGACACAGTTATTGAAAGTGTTCATACGGCATATGAGAATGCCACGCCTGTTGATGAAATCATTCACAACAAATTAATGGATTTGTTTAACCTGTATTTGATTGTTGGCGGCATGCCTGCTGTTGTCAAAAAATATCTTGAAACAAACAACATCCGTGAAGTTGTCAAAGAACAAAACTCAATCGTTAGAGCTTATAAGCGAGATATCGCTAAATATGATCCGGAGGAAAAACTGTATATCAATGATATATTTGAACTGATTCCGAGCGAATTAAACGCAAAGAACAAGAGATTTATCCTCAAAGAATTAAATCAAAACTTTAAGTTTTCACGCTTTAGAAACAGTTTTCTTTGGCTTAAAAACGCCGGTGTTGCTTTGCCGACTCATATTGCAAGCGAACCGGTGGTTCCGCTCAAGTTATCGAAATCGAGCAATCTTTTTAAACTGTTTTTGTCGGATGTCGGTTTGTTGTCGTCGATGTTTATGAATGATATACAGTTGAAAATCCTGAATGGAGATTTAAATATCAATTACGGTTCCATATATGAAAATGTAGTAGCACAAGAATTGCAAGCGCATGGATTTGAACTATATTATTTTAACAGCAAGAAGCAGGGCGAACTTGATTTTTTAATTGAACTTGACGGCTCTGTTTTACCCATAGAGGTCAAATCGGGAAAGGACTATAGAAAACACGCTGCATTGAATAATGTTATGAGCAATCATGAGTATAACATTGAGCAGGCAATAGTGCTACAAAATGACAATGTTCAAATTGATGATAAAATTAAGTATCTGCCTGTTTATATGATAATGTTTATTCAGCGTTCGGAATTAAACGATGATCTTATATATCGCATTGATTTAAGCGATTTAAAATAGAGGGTTTACGCAAATGGAATTGAGGGCACGCAAACGTCCTATATGCTAATAATTAAAAGGCGTTGCATAGCAACGCAACCACCACTGAACCCTGAACCCTGAAAACTGAACACTGACAAAATAAGAGAAGCGAGGTCGCTGACCTCGCTCTTTCTTACTTTGTCTTAACTTTGACTGCGCTGCTCCAGGTGGAGAAGTAATTTGTTTTACCGATTGTCTTGTAGGTTCTGATTCTCACATAGTACACTTTCTTGGCGCTCAGTTTCTTGACCGTAGTCTTGAGTGTTTTCACACTCTTGAGCGTCACTTTTTTGGAGCCGGAGAAGTTCGCCTTGGTGCTGTACTCAATCTGGTAGCCGGTGGCGTTTGCCTGCTTTTTCCACTGTGCGGTGAAGGCTTTTTTGGCACCTGCGATTTTGCTGATACTTGTGCCTGCCGGCAGGGTGGGGGAATTGAGCGTTGCGCTCCAGGGGCTGAATTTATTACCCTCTGTGGTTTTAATGAAGAAGCGCACGCGGAATTTGTAGTTATTGCCCGCCGCGAGGTTCTTGAAGGTGTAAGAGGTTACGCCCGCCTTGAGTGTCGCGTAAGTCGACCACTTCTTACCATCTTTGGTCGAAATCTGCACCTGGTAGCCGCTCGCGGTGCCGACATTGTTCCAAATGACAGTCTGCGCCTGCTTGGTTCTCGCCTTGCACTTAAGTGTCAGCTTGCCGGTAGGGGAGGTGTAGGTACCCACAATGTTTTCGCCACAATACTCACAAGTGTAAACAGTGTATCCAATAGTAGTCGCGGTTGGTTTAGTAATGATTGCGGTTTTGGTTGTATAACTATGGCCGGTTTGACAATAGCAATAATAATGAATATTCGCTAATAAAGAAATGTCATAATAATCATCATTTTTATCTATGCCATTATACGCTTTTTCTGAGCCGACAAAATAAATATCTGATAGATTAACACATTTAGAAATATATAATGATTCGAGTGAAATAGGAAGTGTTATGCTTTTCAAATAAGGGCAATTCTCAATCTTAAAAATATGTGTTGTCCCGGCTGGTACGATATAATTAGGTTCTTGTTTAGAGCAAGGATAACATATTAAAGAATGGTCATTGGTTCTAAAAAGCACTCCGTCAATGGAATAATAGTAATCATTATTAGAAACAGAAACGCCGGTTAAACTGCTGCACTTATTAAAAACCAAAAAGCCAATTTTATTAACTGAACTTGGAATTGTAATGCTGTTTAAACTGTTACATCCCTCAAAACAATAGTCACCGATAATTGTTAATCCTACAGGCAAACTGATATCTTTTAAACTTTTACAGTTTTCAAACACACCACTATCTAATTTTTTTAAACCATTACCAACAATTATTTCATGAATGCTTTGACAATCTTCAAATGCATAATCATATATTATCTTCACACAATCGGGTATTTTGACTTTTTCTAAGCTTATACAGCTTCCAAAAGCGTCAGAACCTATAAAGGCTATATCATTACCGATTTTTAAATCAATCAGGTTTTCACACTTATAAAACGCATCATTTCCTATGTTTGTTACACCGTCTTCGATTATTATGCTTTTAATTGAAGGTTGATTGCTGAAAGGAGATGGGTTGGAATAATAACTGTAATCGTTCATTCTCCCTGTGCCGCTGATGGTCAGTTCACCGGTGGAAGCATCAAAAGTGTAAGTTACATTTTCGCCGCACTTGCCGCTTGCAGGCAATTCCGCTGCCGCAGTGATTTGCAGCCCCGCAAAACTGCTGCAGAGAATGACAATGGCTAAAAATATACTCAGTGCTTTTTTCATCGGGAAATCTCCTTTGAGTAGTTATATATAGTTATTATATCACAACTTCATTGAGATTTATATTATTAAAACTGATAAAATTATAGGGGAAAGACTATAGATAATAGATAACAGCGCGACAAATAAGGAATTTGTCGAGGTCTACGACCTCGCAAATTCCTTATTAAATGAATAATTAATAATGAATAATAAATAGTTAAGGGCGACACATTCGCACTTGATTATATCCCCCCTCTGTCGACTATGTCGACATCTCCCCAAAGGGGAGAAATGGCTTAATTTCAGCAAAAATCATCAAATATAAGAATAACATAATTCTTTATCAATCGGGTGAGGGTGTCCCTCCCTCAATTATTCACTATTCATTATTCACTATTCACTCAAATAAGGATTTGGGAGCCGCAAGGGCTCCACAAATCCTTATTTGTCTATATATTAATAACATTATATATAGGCTGACCGCCGACTGCCGACTGCTGACAGCTAATTGAATATGAAATATTCTCACACAAATTTTATAACATTGTTTAAATTTCGTAAGAAACGCCGATAATAGTGATAAAATTTCTCCCTTTTGCACAAAGAAAGCGGCAAGATTTCTCTGTTTTGTCCGCAAATCGGCGAAAAAACATGCAATTTCCGCAAAAAAACACTTGACTAATAAAAAAATCTGTAGTAAAATATTGTTCCGTTGTGCACGCGTTTATATTTTATATTTCTTATATATTATATATAGGCGTTCACAGAAAGTTTGAATAATAGGAGTGGTAATTCAACATGGTAGAAGTCAAAGACATCAAAGTCGGCAACAAAACCAGAAAGAGTTTCGGCAAAATCAAAGAGGTTATGGACATGCCCAACCTCATTGAGCTGCAGAAAAACTCATATGAGTGGTTTTTGGGCGACGGCTTGAAAGAAGTGTTCAGGGATTTACCTGAAATCACCGACTATTCCGGCAACCTTGTGTTGGAGTTTACGGGCTTCCGCATGGAAAACAAGACCAAGTATTCCATTCAGGAGTGCAAGGTCAGAAAAGCGACCTATGCGGCACCCTTCCGCGTCAGCTGCCGCCTGATCAACAAAGAGACAGGCGAAATCAAGGAGTCGGAAATCTTTATCGGCGATTTTCCGCTGATGACCCCGAGCGGCACCTTTGTCATTAACGGTGCGGAGCGCGCGATTGTTTCGCAGCTTGTGCGTTCTCCCGGTGTGTACTACACAATGGCATATGACCACACGGGTAAGGTGCTCTATTCCAACCAGATTATCCCGAACCGCGGTGCGTGGCTCGAGTATGAGACCGACCAAAACGATGTGTTCTCCGTCAGAATTGACAAGACTCGCAAGATTCCGATCACCACGCTCATTCGTGCGCTGGGCATCGGTACCGACAGCGAGATTTACGATTACTTCGGTGAGAGCAGAAAGATTAAAGCGACCATCGAAAAAGACCCGACCAAAAACAGGGAAGAAGCGCTGCTGGAAGTTTATAAAAAGCTGCGCCCGGGTGAGCCGCCGCAGTTAGAGACTGCGCTCTCTCACTTGGAAGGCCTGCTCTTTGATGTGCGCCGTTACGACCTGTCCCGCGTCGGCAGATACAAGTACAACAAAAAGCTTTCTCTGAGCGCGCGCTTGGCGGGGCAGACCCTCAGCGTGCCGGTTTCCAACCTCTACACCGGTGAAATCATTGCCGAGGCAGGGGAGAAGATCAGCAAAGAGAAGGCGCTTGAGATTGAAAACGCCGGTGTCAAAGAAGCCTATGTCGAAGCTGAGGACTGCACCGAGGAATTGGGTGCCAAAATCCTCTCCAACGGTATGGTCGATTTGGCAGCCTGCCTGCAGAGCTGGCTGGGCGGCGATTTCGAGAAGTTTGCCGGCAAACTGTATGCGGCAGGCGTCAATGAAAAAGTCAGCGCGGATGTTTTGCTCGAGATTGTCAACGAGTGCGGTGAAGATTTAGAAGCACTTGAAGCCAAAATCCTCGAGAGGGCAGATGATTTAATTCCCAAGCACATCTGTGTGGCAGATATCTTTGCTTCCGTCAACTACATCACCTGCTTAGATTACGGCATCGGTAATGTGGATGACATTGACCACCTCGGCAACAGAAGAATTCGTTCCGTAGGTGAATTGCTTCAAAACCAGGTGCGCATCGGTTTCTCCCGTATGGAGAGAGTTGTGCGCGAAAGAATGACCACTCAAACTCAAGATAAAGATGAAATCACTCCTAAAGATTTAATCAATGTAAAACCCGTTTCGGCAGCCATTAAAGAGTTCTTCGGTTCCTCACCGCTTTCGCAGTTTATGGACCAAAACAACCCGCTTGCCGAATTAACCCATAAGAGAAGGCTTTCGGCACTCGGCCCCGGCGGTTTGTCGCGTGACCGCGCCGGTTTCGAAGTGCGTGACGTTCACTACTCTCACTACGGCAGAATGTGCCCGATTGAGACTCCCGAAGGTCCGAACATCGGCTTGATTTCTTACTTGGCGACCTTCGCCAGAATCAACGAATACGGCTTTATTGAAGCGCCGTTCAGACCTGTGGATAAGAAGACCGGTGAAGTGCTCGAAACCTACGAATACATGACCGCGGATGTCGAGGATAACTACATTGTTGCCCAGGCAAACGAACCGCTCGATGAAAACAACTGCTTTGCCAACTCCAGAGTTGTTGCAAGGCACCGCGACGAGTTCCTGGAAGTCAGCCCGAAGCGCGTTGATTATATGGACGTTTCGCCGCGTATGGTTGTCTCCGTTGCGACCGCGATGATTCCCTTCCTGGAGAATGACGATGCGAACCGTGCGCTGATGGGTTCCAACATGCAGCGCCAGGCAGTGCCGCTTCTTAAGACCGAGGCGCCGATTGTGGCGACCGGTATGGAATACAAGGCAGCCGTTGACTCGGGCGTTACCGTCGTTTCCCGCAACGCCGGTGTGGTGGTGCAGTGCTCGGCAGACCAAATCACCATCAAGACCGACAGCGGCGAGATGGATGTGTACGAGCTCATTAAGTTCGCCCGCTCCAACCAGGGCACCTGCTTAAATCAGAAGCCGATTGTCAACATCGGCGACAGGGTAGAAGCACATCAGGTGATTGCCGACGGTCCCGCCACCAGCAATGGTGAAATTTCCTTGGGTAAGAATGCTTTAATCGGCTTCATGACCTGGGAAGGCTACAACTACGAGGATGCGGTTCTCTTAAACGAAAGACTCGTTAAAGAGGATATGTACACCTCCATTCATATTGAAGAGTACGAAACCGAAGCGCGCGATACCAAACTCGGTCCGGAAGAAATCACCCGCGACATTCCCAATGTCGGTGAAGATGCTTTGAAGGATTTGGATGAAGACGGTGTCATTCGCATCGGTGCCGAGGTGCACGCCGGCGATATTTTGGTCGGTAAAGTCACCCCGAAGGGTGAAACAGAGCTCACCCCCGAAGAACGATTGCTGCGCTCCATTTTCGGCGAGAAGTCCCGCGAAGTCAGAGATACCTCTCTGCGCGTACCTCACGGCGAATACGGCATTATTGTGGATGTTGAGGTTTACACCCGCCAGAACAGCGATGAGTTAAGCCCCGGTGTCAACAAGATTGTGCGCTGCTACATTGCGCAAAAGCGTAAGATTCAAGTCGGCGATAAGATGGCGGGCCGCCACGGTAACAAAGGCGTTGTATCCCGCATCCTTCCGCCGGAAGATATGCCCTTCCTGCCCGACGGCAGACCGCTTGACATCTGCCTGAACCCGCTCGGTGTTCCCTCTCGTATGAACATCGGTCAGGTGCTCGAAGTGCACTTGGGCTGGGCGGCAAAAGCGCTCGGCTGGAACATCATGACCCCGGTATTTGACGGTGCGCATGAGTCCGACATCAGAGAATGTTTAAAAGAAGCAGGCTTCCGTGAAGACGGTAAGACTGTTGTCTACGACGGCAGAACCGGTGAGAAGTTCGACAACCCCGTTACCGTGGGTTATATGTACTTCTTGAAACTGCACCACTTGGTGGATGATAAAATCCACGCGCGTTCCACCGGTCCGTATTCACTCGTTACCCAGCAGCCCCTCGGCGGTAAAGCGCAGTTCGGCGGCCAGCGTTTCGGTGAAATGGAAGTGTGGGCACTGGAGGCTTACGGTGCTGCTTATACCCTTCAGGAAATCTTAACCGTCAAGTCCGATGACGTGGTCGGTCGTGTGGAAACATACGAGGCGATTGTCAAGGGCGAAAACGTGCCGCAGCCCGGTATTCCGGAATCCTTTAAGGTTTTGGTCAAGGAACTGCAGGCGCTCGGTTTGGATGTGAAGGTGCTCGACAGAAATAAAGAAGAAATCGACCTCAAGCAAACCTTTGACGATATGGATGATTTCGTCGGCAAGGGCGAAGAACCCGTTGCAGAGGAAGAGCCGATATTCGAGGAACAGACAGTGAAGGATGATATGGATTCCGCTGAAGGTTTCGGTACCGAAGGCGAAGAATTCGATATCATGTATTCCACCGACAGCTCCGACGAATATTAATCTACCGTGATTTTAGAAATGAGGTTTGACTATGGAAAATTTATATTTTGATTCAATCAGAATCGGGCTTGCCGCTCCCGAAAAGATCAGAGACTGGTCTCACGGCGAAGTCACCAAGCCCGAAACGATCAACTACCGTACTCTCAAGCCGGAGCCGGACGGTCTTTTCTGCGAAAAGATTTTCGGGCCCCAGAAGGACTGGGAGTGCCACTGCGGTAAATATAAGAGAATTCGCTTTAAGGGCAAGGTCTGCGAGAAGTGCGGCGTGGAAATCACCCGCGCAAAAGTGCGCCGCGAAAGAATGGGGCACATCGAGCTCGCTGCACCGGTTTCCCACATTTGGTATTTTAAAGGCATTCCCTCGCGCATCGGCTTGATGCTCGACATTTCTCCGCGCCTTTTGGAGAGAGTGCTCTATTTCTCCCGCTACATTGTCATTGACCCGGGTGATACACCGCTCGAGAAAAGGCAGGTACTCGATGAAAAAGAATACCAAGACAATGTCGAAAGATATGAAGATTCTTTCCGCGCCGGTATGGGTGCCGAAGCGATCAAAGAGCTGCTTGCCGAAATTGATGTGCAGGCACTTTACGATGAACTCAGCGAAGAGTTAGAGGGCGCTACCGGTCAAAAGAAACTGCGCCTTGCCAAGCGTATTGAGGTGGTTGAAGCCTTCCTGCGCTCCGGCAACCGCCCCGAGTGGATGATTTTGGATGTTGTGCCGGTCATTCCGCCCGATATTCGCCCGATGGTACAGCTCGACGGCGGCAGATTTGCCACCAGCGATTTAAATGACTTGTACCGCCGCGTGATTAACAGAAACAACCGATTGAAGAAGCTGCTCGAATTGGGCGCTCCCGAAATCATTGTCAGAAACGAAAAGAGAATGCTCCAGGAAGCGGTCGATGCGCTCATCGACAACGGCAGAAGGGGCAGACCGGTCACCGGTCCGAGCAACAGAGCGCTCAAATCTCTTTCCGATATGCTCAAGGGTAAACAGGGTCGTTTCCGCCAAAACCTGTTAGGTAAGCGTGTTGACTACTCCGGCCGTTCGGTTATCGTTGTCGGCCCCGAGCTCAAGATTTACCAGTGCGGTTTGCCCAAGGAAATGGCACTCGAGCTGTTTAAACCCTTTGTCATGAAGCGCTTGGTGGAAACCGAATCCGCCAGCAACATTAAGGCTGCCAGAAAGATGGTCGAGAGAGCCAGACCCGAAGTGTGGGATGCGCTCGATATCGTCATCAAAGACCACCCGGTTATGCTCAACCGTGCGCCGACCCTGCACCGCTTGGGTATCCAGGCGTTTGAGCCGGTGCTTGTAGAGGGTAAAGCAATCAAACTGCATCCGCTCGCTTGTACCGCGTTTAATGCGGACTTTGACGGTGACCAGATGGCGGTGCACCTTCCGCTTTCCGCGGAGGCACAGGCAGAGGCGCGCTTCTTAATGCTCGCTGCCAATAACCTGCTCAAGCCCAGTGACGGTAAGCCCGTTGCCGTGCCGACTCAGGATATGATTATCGGTTCTTACTACCTGACCATGCTTCAAAAGGGCGAGCCCGGCGAGCCGCAAACCGTGACCGATGAAAACGGCGAAGAGCACCTCGTTTACAGGGTTTACAGAAATGAAGACGAAGCGATTATGGCATACCTTGACCACGAGCAGGGTTTGCATGCGCCTTGTAAGGTCAGAGTGAGCAGAGAAATTAACGGCGAAACCAAGACAGGCATTATTATTACCACTGTCGGTAAGCTGATTTTCAACCGACCCATTCCGCAGGATTTGGGCTTTGTGGACAGAAGCGACCCCGCGCATTGCCTGGATTTGGAAATTGATTTCTTAATCACCAAAAAGACTCTCGGTAAAATCATCAACCAGTGCATCAAGGTGCACGGCATTAATACCACCGCAAAGGTGCTTGACGAAGTCAAAGCACAGGGCTACAAGTATTCCACCCGCTCCGGTTTGACCGTTGCGGTCAACGATGCGATTATCCCGCCGCAGAAGGCAGAATTGCTCGGGGAAGCGGAAGAAAAGATTGACCACGTCACAGCCCTCTTTAACCGCGGTTATATTTCCAACAATGAGCGTTCCAAGAAGGTCATCAAGATTTGGGAGCAGGCGACCGATGAAGTTTCCGACGCATTGAGTAAAAACTTTGCCGAAGAAAATGAAAAGAACCCCAATCCCATCTATATGATGGTCGACTCCGGTGCGCGTGGTAGTGACAGCCAGTTGAGACAGCTTGCCGGTATGCGCGGTCTTATCGCGAACACGGCAGGTAAAACCATTGAGGTACCGATTCGTTCCAACTACCGTGAAGGCTTAAATGTTTTAGAGTACTTTATTTCTTCGCGTGGTGCGCGTAAAGGTCTTGCCGATACCGCACTGAGAACGGCTGACTCCGGTTACCTGACCAGAAGATTGGTTGACGTTTCTCAAGAAGTTATCATTAAAGAAGAAGATTGCGGTTGTGACCGCGGCTTCACCATTACCAGCATTTCCGACGGCAGCCGTGTGATCGAGTCGCTCGAGGAAAGACTCATCGGGCGCTATTTGGCAGAGCCCGTGGTTGTTGACGGTAAGGAAATTTTCCCCGCCAACAAGCTCATTTCTGCCGATGATGCCAAGATGATTGTCGATGCCGGCGCGACCGAAGCAAAGATTCGTTCGCTGCTGACCTGCCGCTCCAAGACCGGCGTTTGCATGCGCTGCTACGGTGTGAACCTGGCAACGGGCAGACATGTGTCTATCGGCGAAAGTGTCGGCGTTATCGCGGCGCAGTCCATCGGTGAACCCGGTACACAGCTGACCATGAGAACCTTCCACACCGGCGGTGTTGCATCCGTTGCGGATATTACGCAGGGTCTGCCCCGTGTCGAAGAACTCTTTGAAGCCAGAAAGCCCAAGACTTTGGCAATTATCGCGGAGATTGACGGTGTGCTCTCCTTCGATGAAATCAAGAAGGCAAAGCATGCGATTGTTACCAACGATGAGACCAAAGAGTCCAAGGCTTACCTCATTCCTTACGGCGCAAGACTGCACCAGGATATGGTAGAGGGCAGAGTTGTCAAGAAGGGCGAACCGCTTACCCACGGTTCCAAGAACCCGTCAGACATTCTGCGCGTGCTCGGTGAAGATGCCGTGTATAACTACCTGATTACCGAAGTGCAGCAGACCTACCGTCAACAGGGTGTTGATATCAACGATAAGCACATTGAAGTTATCGTGCGCCAGATGATGCGCAAGCTCAAGGTGCTTGATGCGGGCTCCACCCGCCTCATCCCCGGCACGCAGGTTGACAGAGCGGACTTTGACCGCGAAAACGAAGCCGTGCAGGCGCGTATCGATGCCGGCGAAGAAGGCTTACAGCTTGCAACAGCCGACCCGGTGCTCTTGGGTATCACCAAGGCATCGTTGGCAACCGATTCGTTCCTTTCCGCCGCCTCCTTCCAGGAGACTACGAGAGTGCTCACCGATGCCGCGATTAAAGGCAAGGTTGACCCGCTGGTCGGCTTGAAAGAAAACGTTATCATCGGTAACCTCATTCCTGCCGGTACCGGTATGGAGTGCTACAACGAAACCGAGTCGAAAGCCGTTATCCCCGTCAATGATGAAAATGAAGAAATTGACACTTCCTTGTTAGAAAAATTCCAACAATCATTGACAAACACACTCTCCGAGTGATATAATAGCTGAGTTTGCGGTAATTATATTATTATATTTATATATATTTACCGCAAACGGCTATCCGATAATTCGGAATTCGGAATGCGGAATGCGGAATTAGTGGGCGAGACACTCGCGCTCGTTCCGCTACGCGCTAATTATAATACGTCGACTTTGCTCGGTATGATATCATTTCGACCAAAGTGGAAAACCATTATAATCGGGTGAGGGTGTCCCACCCTTTAATTCCGAATTCCGAACTCCGCATTCCGCATTTTAAAACGATGGAGAGGGAAGTAATTCCCTTGAAATAGAATTCTTAAAGAAAGGAGAAAAAACATGCCAACCTTTAACCAATTAGTAAGAAACGGCAGACAGACTTCCGAAAAGAAGGCTAAAGCCCCCGCCTTACTCAAAGGTCTCAACACCAAAAAGAATGTGGCTACCGACAATGCTTCTCCGCAAAAGCGCGGCGTTTGCACTTCTGTCAAAACGGCAACACCGAAAAAGCCGAACTCTGCATTGCGTAAAATCGCCAGAGTGCGCTTGACCAACGGTATTGAAGTTTCCGCTTACATTCCCGGCGTCGGCCATAACCTGCAGGAGCACAGCGTGGTGCTTATCCGCGGCGGCCGTGTAAAAGACCTTCCCGGTGTGCGTTACCACATCATCAGAGGCACTTTGGATACCCAGGGCGTGACTGACAGAATGCAGAGCCGCTCCAAGTACGGTGCAAAGCGCCCGAAGGCGAAGAAGTAATTCTTGTATTACTTCACCAAACAGGATGGGTAAATTTTTGTATGCCCATATCGAGTTAATAAAGATAACATCTTCTTGCAGATGCAAAGGTGTTGCATCCTCGCGAGAGTAAATATAGATTGATTTGCTCCGCGTTGGTGCCAACGAGATTGTAACTCGAGTACCTAAGATATCATTTATATGAAGGAGGGAAGCGAAGTGCCACGTAGAGGCCAAATCGCAAAGCGTGATGTTTTACCTGATCCGCTTTATAATTCAAAATTAGTCACACGCCTGATTAATTTCGTCATGTTAGACGGTAAAAAAGGCGTTGCGCAAAAGATTGTGTATGATGCATTTGAAATCATCAACCAAAAAACAGGTAAAGAGCCCCTCGAAGCGTTCCAGGAAGCAATGGAAAACGTAATGCCGTTGCTCGAAGTTAAGGCGCGCAGAGTCGGCGGTTCCACTTATCAGGTTCCCATGGAAGTGCGTCCGGAAAGAAGACAGACCTTAGGTCTGCGCTGGATTGTGGGTTATGCCCGCGGGCGTTCCGAGAGAACCATGAAGGAAAGACTTGCAGGGGAAATCATGGATGCTTGTAACCAGACAGGTGCTGCTTACAAGAAGAAGGAAGACACCCACAAGATGGCAGAAGCCAACAAGGCATTTGCTCATTACAGATATTAATGCGGTTAGCAGGAGGGAATTATGCCAAGAAAAGTTTCTCTTGAGAAAACTAGAAATATTGGTATTATGGCACATATTGACGCCGGTAAGACCACTACCACCGAGCGTATTCTTTACTATACCGGTAAGAATCACAAAATCGGTGAAACGCATGATGGCGCGGCAACCATGGACTGGATGGCTCAGGAACAGGAAAGGGGTATCACAATTACCTCCGCTGCAACCACCTGTTATTGGAAAGAAAACCGTATCAATATTATTGACACTCCCGGTCACGTCGACTTCACTGTTGAAGTGCAGCGTTCTCTGAGAGTGCTCGACGGCTCGGTCACCGTGCTCTGTGCAAAGGGCGGTGTAGAACCGCAGTCGGAAACCGTATGGCGCCAGGCGGATGAATACAAAGTTCCGCGTATGATTTATGTCAACAAAATGGACATTATGGGTGCAGATTTTTACAATGTGCTCGACATGGTCAAAGACAGATTTAAGTGCAATGCGGTGCCGATTCAGCTCCCCATCGGTGTAGAAGAGAGCTTCAAGGGAATTATCGACCTTCTCAAAATGAAGGCAGAGGTTTACTATGATGACCTCGGTGTCGATGTTCGCGAAGAAGAAATTCCTGCCGATATGGTGGAATTGGCAAACAAATACCACGATTCATTGCTCGAAGAGATTTGCTCGATGGATGATGAATTGATGGAAAAATACTTCGAAGGCGAAGAAATCTCCATCGAAGAATTAAAGAAAGTGATCCGTAAGGCTACCATCGAGAATGAGATTGTTCCGATTACCTGCGGCACCTCTTACAGAAATAAGGGTGTGCAGTTGTTATTGGATGCCATTGTCGATTATATGCCTGCTCCCACGGATGTTGCTGCGATCAAAGGTGTCAACCCCGACACCGATGAAGAGGAAGAAAGGCACTCTTCCGATGAAGAGCCCTTCTCCGCTCTGGCTTTCAAAATTGCCACCGACCCCTATGTGGGTAAGATTTGCTTTACAAGAATTTACTCGGGTGTGCTCAATGCAGGCACCGCCGTTTACAATTCCTGTAAGGGGCAAAGAGAGAGAATCGGTCGTATCCTTTTGATGCACGCCAACCACAGAGAAGACTTGGAAACCTGTTATGCAGGTGATATCGTCGCGGTTGTCGGCTTAAAGAATACCACCACCGGTGAAACCCTTTGCGATGAAAACAACCCGGTCATTTTGGAATCCATGAACTTCCCGGATCCGGTTATTCGCGTGGCGATTGAGCCCAAGACCAAAGCCGGTCAGGAAAAGATGGGTATTGCGCTGGCAAAGCTGGCGGAAGAAGACCCCACCTTTAAAGCGTATACCGATGAAGAAACCGGGCAGACCATTATCGCAGGTATGGGTGAACTTCACCTGGAAATCATTGTCGACAGACTGTTGCGTGAATTCAAGGTCGAAGCAAACGTAGGCGCACCCCAAGTTGCTTACAAAGAAACGATTACCACGGGCAGCGAGTCAGACACCAAGTATGCCCGCCAGTCCGGTGGTAAAGGTCAATACGGTCACTGTAAAATCCGTATTGAGCCGAACAAAGATGAAAACGGTATCGGTGCGGGCTATGAGTTCGTTAACCAGATTGTCGGCGGTGCGATTCCGAAGGAATACATCCCCGCAGTCGATCAGGGTATTCAGGGCGCTATGCTCAGCGGTATCGTTGCAGGCTACCCCGTCGTGGATGTCAAGGTAACCCTTTATGACGGTTCTTACCACGAGGTTGACTCTTCCGAAATGGCATTCAAGATTGCCGGTTCCATGGCATTTAAGGATGCAGCGAGAAAAGCAAGCCCCATCATTTTGGAACCGATGATGAAAGTTGCCGTGGTCGTTCCCGAAGAGTATATGGGCGATGTCATCGGCGATTTGAACTCCCGCCGCGGCTTAATCGGCGGCTTTGAAGACAGAAACGGTGTCAAGCAAATCAATGCGCGTGTGCCGCTGTCTTGCATGTTCGGTTACGCCACTGACCTGCGCTCCAAAACACAGGGTAGAGGTGTGTACTCCATGGAGCCCGACGGCTATGAGCCGGCTCCGAAGTCCATTACCGAAGAAATCATCGACAAGAAGAAAAAGAACTAATTTCAAAAAACTATTGAATTTTTCTGTAATTCTTGTTACAATAACTTTAATAATGTTTTTTAAAAAATAATTGAATTTTATTCAGGAGGTATTTTCCAAATGGCAAAGGAAAAATTTAACAGATCGAAACCGCACGTTAACATCGGCACAATCGGTCACGTTGACCATGGTAAGACTACTCTTACAGCCGCTATTACCAAGACTCTCGCTATGAAGGGCTTTGCTGAATTTGAATCTTATGCTGATATCGATAAGGCTCCCGAAGAGAGAGAACGTGGTATCACCATCAACACCGCTCACGTTGAGTATGAGACCGAGTCTCGCCACTATGCTCACGTTGACTGCCCCGGACATGCTGACTACATTAAGAACATGATCACCGGTGCTGCTCAGATGGACGGTGCTATCCTCGTTATCGCTGCTTCCGACGGCCCGATGGCTCAGACCAAGGAGCACTTACTCCTTGCTCGTCAGGTAGGCGTGCCGGCAATCGTTGTATTCCTCAACAAGTGCGACCAGGTCGACGACGAAGAGCTTCTTGAGCTCGTTGAGATGGAAGTTGCCGAGACTCTCGGTGAGTATGAATTCCCGGAAGATTCGCCGATCATTAAGGGCTCCGCTTTGAAGGCTCTTGAGTATGCGGGCGACGACATCAACGCTCCCGAAATCGCTTGCATTTGGGAACTGATGGATGCTGTTGACAGCTACATCCCGACTCCCGAGCGTGATGACAGCAAACCGTTCTTGATGCCTGTTGAAGACGTGTTCACGATCACCGGTCGTGGTACCGTTGCTACCGGTAGAGTTGAGAGAGGTCAACTCAAGATGAACGATACCGTTGAAATCGTTGGTCTTCAGGATGAAAAGCGTTCTACCGTTGTTACCGGTATCGAGATGTTCAGAAAGCTCCTCGACTATGCTGAGGCAGGCGACAACATCGGCGCACTCCTTCGTGGTGTTCAGAGAACCGACATCGAAAGAGGTCAGGTACTTTGCGCTCCCGGTTCCATCAACCCCCACACCAAGTTCAAGGGTCAGGTTTACGTTTTGACCAAGGATGAAGGCGGCCGTCATACTCCGTTCTTCAATAACTATCGTCCCCAGTTCTATTTCAGAACTACCGACGTTACCGGTGTGATCAACCTTCCCGAAGGCACAGAGATGTGCATGCCCGGCGACAACGTTGTGATGGATGTTGAACTCATCACTCCTATCGCTATCGAAGCAGGTCTTCGTTTCGCTATTCGTGAAGGCGGCAGAACCGTTGGTTCCGGCGTTGTTACCGAAATTGATGAATAATTTTTAAAAAAATACAGACTGCATCTGCGGATGCAGTCTTATTTTATTAATAGCCGACAGAAGACAGAAAACAGCCAACAGAAAGTAGATTTGTTTTCAACTGTCATCTGTAAACTGTCTTCTGTGAACTGTTTAATGTCAATGAGAAAAAAGCGCTTTTTTCTCATTGACATTAAATATATATTATGTTATAATCATTACAATTAATAGTATAATTATGTCCAAATCTATTTTGAGGTGAATATAATGAAAAAAACATTAGCTATTTTATTGAGTGTTTTGTTTGTTGTCAGCGTGTTTGCGATTGGCGCAAATGCGGCTACAAAAGACCCTGTCATCAGCCCCGAAAAGGTGGTTAAGATTATTTCCGGTGTTAAGGGTGACCCCAATGGCGGTAATGTTACCCCGCCGACCAACACCTACACCCCCGGTGAAGATGTTACTTTCTATATCACACCCAACAAGGGTTACCGCATTAAGCAGGTTTGGGTTAACGGTGTTGCCATTGGTCCGGTAGATGAATACACCTTCTACAACATCCAAAAAGACAGCACTATCTTTGCGGAATTCGAACCTGATGAATCTCCTACAAGGACTACTACACAACCTGCTACCAGAAACGGCGGCAAAACTTCGCCCGATACCGGCTCCACCAATATGGGCACGTTGGTTTTGAGTGTTCTCGGTGTTGTGTGTATCGGCTCGGCTGCAGCAGTTACCGTTGCAAAGAAGGGTCGTAAGGAAGAGGATTAATCGTTACAAACTTCGCTCCGACTCGATGAGTCGGAGCTTTTATTTGCATAGCAAACAAAAACTCCGGCGATATGCGCATTGCGCTCGTTAGCCGAGCAGCGCAAGGTGCTGCGAACGCCAAGGTTCCGGGCACCAACTCTAAATCTTTGATTTAGTTAGTTGGTCGGGTTCTTATATACCGCAAGCGGTTCGATATGCCGCCTTTAGCGGCGCGATATATTCGCTAAAGCGAATGCAAAGGGCGAGGCACTCGCGCTCGTTCCGCTTCGCTCAAATTTGTAGGGTTCGGCGCCCTCGACGAACCGCTCTATCATTTCCACCCGATTATCGATAAGAGTTAACCATTCCCGGTTCGGTTTACCGAACCGCCGTTAAAATGCATGGCTTTGCCTTGCCACCTCAATGCAACCTTCAACATTCAAAAGTCATAATTATTTCTTAGCACATGGCAGACAAAGATGTAGAAAACTTACCAGAGCAG
>JAFRJB010000064.1 GCA_017432485.1 Clostridia bacterium | reverse complement strand
TCGGGATGACACGAAAATTCGGATAAAATTGGCACAAAAACGAGCCTCTTTAGAGGCACGCCAAGGTGGCAAAAACAATAAGGCTTGAACAAAGTGAAAGCCCGCGCCTTGAGACGCGGGTTAGTATCGGGGCTTATAGCCCATGAGCAAACCACTCGTTTGACGGGTGGTATTGATTATTGTGTAACAAGAAATCACTCTCATTTTTAAAAAAAGAAGTTGTTTTTTAAAAAGTTTCTTATTATAATAGAATTAGAAAAGACTAACCCTTAGTACAATAGAAATGCTTAATTATATGAAAGGAGGGTTTCTGATGAAAAGACTTTTGAGTTTGGTTTTGGTGATTGCACTGATGCTGAGTATCGTTAGTATGCTCGGTGTACAAAGTGCCGCTGCAGTAAAAATAGATACAGCTTATGCGCAGAGCTGTACCAATGATTTTATCAATTTCATGAAGAAAAAAGGTCAAGCAGATACCAAAAAAACATATTACATATTTAATGAAAAATCGGAATCTACCGGTTCGGAATCTACCGGTAAATGGACATATATCCCGACATATTACTACTATGTTGCCAATAATTTTATTCAAGTGAAAGTGCAATTAAATTATGAAGAGGGAAGAGTGTGGAAAAAGAGAACCATTATCCTCACCATTCCGGGGAAATATACGGGAACATCAACCATTAATTACGATTATTCCGACAACCAAGGGAATACACTGCAGGCTAAATCCGTTGTTACAATGGCGACATATGACGGCACCAATGCTTCCTTTGACAAAACCGGCGGTAACTCTTCCGACTCGCAACAAAGCGTGAACAAATGGGCAAATAAGGGCTTTATTATAGCTGACAATGCTGTTTACAATCATGGCAGAACCGATACGGGAATTTACAGTATGGGCTTTTGCGGGATGTGTGAGAGTGACGCGGCAATTCCGCGCGCCATTCGCGCCACACTGACAGCTAACGGTGCAAAAGACAGTGTCATTTGCCCTTTCTGCGCGCTGATTAGAAAAACCGGTACGACAATCCCGCATGTGCAGAGTGTTGCGCTTTCTCAAACTGCGGTGTACTATACCGGCAAGGTAAAAACACCTACCGTGACGGTCAAAGACACAAAGGGCAAAACCCTCAAGCTGAATACCGATTACAGTGTCAGCTATGCTTCCGGCAGAAAAGCGATCGGCAAGTATGCGGTCAAAGTGACCTTTAAAGGCAATTATTACGGCTCCAAGACCTTGTACTTTACCATCAACCCCGGCAAACCGCAGATTTCTAAAATTACGGCAGGTAAAAAGGCGCTCGCGCTCAAGTGGGGCAAAGTCAATCTTGTCTCCGGTTACCAAATCCAGTATGCGACCAACAGTTCCTTTACCTCCGCCAAAAGCGTTACGGCAAAGGGCGCTGTGACAGTGAGTAAAACGCTCAGTTCGCTCACAAGCGGCAAGCGCTACTATGTGCGCATGAGAAGCTACAAGGCAACCACCTATGCCGGTGAGACGCTCTATATCTACTCCGGCTGGAGCACGGTGAAGAGTGTGGTCGTGAAATAGCCAACAGGCTACAGGCAACAGCAAACAGCAACAGGATGGGCAAGCGCCCATCCTGTTTTTACATATTATTTCAGTGTTTTTACAAAATCATTGTTTTTGGGCAGGGCAGTTTGGTAAGATTTTTTATAGAAGATTGAAAAAATTCTATTTTTGCGTTATGATGAAAATAGATAAAGTTTTTTCACCGTTACGAAAGGAGATACAAAATGAAAAAGCTTTTATGTATGGTATTGGCGCTTGTTCTCTTGTGCGGCTGCCTTTCATCGGCATTTTGTGCCAATGCGGCAGAGGCATTACCGCTGGATGGGGAAGTGCTGCAATTTACGATGGCAGTGCCTATCACAGAGAAAAAATTTTTGATAACTGTCGGCGAGCAAGGCAAAATCGACCTTTGTGTCACGGCAGATGCCGCCTATCTTGCAGTGAGACTGTTCAAGTCCGGAGAATGCGATAAATTTCTCTTTGCTATCGACGGTGACTCGCTTGCCGGTGCTGACACTTGCACCAAAGAAACTGAAATTTACCTCGCCCCCGGTGAATATACGCTCAAATTAGAGCATTCCGGTGAAGTGGCGGCAAATGTGTCGGTTGCGGCGAATTTCAGCGCAATTTCCACAAACAATATCACCAACTTCCCCGCCAACAAAAATGTGTCTTTCTTCTTAGGCGAGTGGGAAGAATTTGTTGCCTACAGAGTTGTAGTGAAGAAGGATTACAGGTTAAAATTCACCATCTATCACAATTTTCCGATTGGTATGCTGATTACGGATGCCAACGAAAAACTCTACTATGTCAGTTCCGAATGGAATGCCACCTTCCAAAAGCCAAAAACCGAAACAGTCAATATTTGCTTAAAGAAAGGCACTTATTTCTTTGCAATAGCCAATATCGCGCAAGAGTATGAGGATGGCAGCGGTATCGGCTCTGTGAAAATGGAAGTCAACCCCTATATTGCAGCCCCTGACGGGTTCAAGGTTATCACCAGAAAAACCACTTCACAGACAGTGTCTTATAACGCCGTGAAGGGCGTGGCGGGGTACCAGGTGCAGTGCTCCGATGGCGGCACACAGTGGGCGCAGACAAAAACAGGCACTTCGCTCAGCTGCTGCTTTAAGGGCTTAACACCGGGCGGCACCTATAAATTCAGGGTGCGCAGCTATATTGTGGAAAACGGCAAGAAAGTTTACGGTGCGTGGAGCAAAACGCTCTGCTCCTGCGCAAAGCCTGCCGATACGCAATTGGCATTGATGCCTGCGCCGAAAGGCAAGATTATTGTGATGTGGGATATACAGAATCAGTATGAATTGCTGGGCTATCAAATTTGGTATGCCACCGACTCGAAATTTAAAAATGTAGTCAAAAAAGCCGATTTGGCAGCACCGCCGTCTTCTCCGCTTGCTTACAGTTATAAGAGTACCGGCTTTAAGAGCGGTAAAACCTATTATGTCAAAATCAGAAAGTTCAACACTTTTAACGGCGTCAGTTATTACGGCGCATGGTCAAATGCGGTTAAAGTCAAAGTGAAATAAACCGTTTTCAAAAAGCCGTCTCGTATGGAGGCGGCTTTTTTCGACAAATAAGGATTTGGCGCGCTCTCCGAGCGCGCAAATCCTTATTTGAAGTAATAAGTAAAAAGGAATAGTGAATAAGTGTGGGAGGGCTCTGCCCTCACCCGATTTTAACGTGCGGCAAACGCCGCACCAAAAGGAATTGAGCGAAGCGGAACGAGTGCGAGTGTCTCGCCCTCACTTCTTACCTCTTCACTATTACTTCTTACTTCAATAAGGAT
Organism: Clostridia bacterium; assembly: GCA_017432485.1. Taxonomy (GTDB): domain Bacteria; phylum Bacillota; class Clostridia; order Oscillospirales; family Acutalibacteraceae; genus RUG714. The sequence continues at coordinate 10,476 of JAFRJB010000064.1, read as the reverse complement.
TTGCGAGCCCGCAAGGGGCTCGACAAATCCTTATTTGTCGTGCGCTTCGCGCGCGAAATATAATATCTTGAAAATATATATAAATTATAGTATAATAATTTATTATTATGGATAATTGTCTGTTTTTTTAGGAGTAGTATTCATGAAGATTTCGGTCGCTATGGCGGCATATAACGGAGAGGGCTATATTGTAGAGCAACTTACTTCCATTCTCAACCAATTGGGGGAAGAGGATGAAGTCATTGTCAGTGTAGACCCCTGTAAAGATAATACGCTCAATGTGCTCAAAGCGCTGTCGGAACTTGACAGCCGTGTCAAACCCGTAGAGGGCGAAGGCAAGGGGTTAATCAAAAACTTTGAAAATGCGATTAACCACTGCACCGGCGATATCATCTTCTTGTCTGACCAGGACGACTATTGGGTCGAAGATAAAGTCGAAACCGTGATGCGCGACTTTATTGACCGGCAGGCGGATTTGGTATTACACAACTGCCGTGTGGTCGATGGCTTTTTAAAGCCGATTGAAGGCGCGGAAGACTTTTTTAAGCTGCACGGTTCGCGCTCCGGCTACACAAAGAATTTAATCAAAAATTCCTATATGGGCTGCTGCATGGCATTTCGCAAGGAGTTGGTCAGGGAATTTATGCCATTCCCCGACAATCTCCCCATGCACGACCAGTGGATCGGTTTGATTGCCGAGCGCTGTGGCGCGGTGATTGTCTTTGAGGACAAGCCCCTGCTGCTTTACCGCAGGCACGGCGGCAATGTTTCCGCCACACAGCATGCTTCCTTACCGCAAATGCTCAAATGGCGGTGGCGCATGCTGCAGGCATTAAAAGCCCATTTTCCGGAGGGAAAAGAAGGAGAAAAACAGTGAAAGCAAGCGGTTGTATCGTCACTTATAACGCGGTTTCAAGTGAAAACAAAAAAAGGCTGCTGTTTGAGGCAATTGAAAATATTACGAAATTCTGCAAAGATGTGCCGTTTACACTCTATGTGATTGATAACGCTTCGAGTGACGGCACGGCAGATGAAGTCGCCGATTATTTTAAAGATAACAGCGCAGTCAAAGTCATCGCTAACACCGACAATAAAGGCTTCGGCAAGGCGCATAATCAAGTCATAGATTTGATTGACAGCGATTACCACTTTGTCATTAACCCCGATATTATTGTCAGAGATGATGTGATTGGTAAGCTTTGTGCTTTTATGGAAGCGCACCCCAAGTGCGGGATGGTCAGCCCCGATATCCGTTTTCCGGATGGCAGGGTGCAGGTGCTTGCAAAGCGCAACCCGAAACTCAAGTACCTGGTGTCTTCGCGCTTGGCAAGTGACAGAGAAAATAACAAATACCTGCGCGAGTATGCGATGCTCGATGAAGATTTGAGCAAACCTTTGCAGATTGAAAACGCTTCGGGCTGTTTCTTCGGCATTCGCACCGCACTTTTCAAGGAAATCGGCGGGTTTGACGACAGATACTTTATGTATTTTGAAGATTTTGATTTGGCGCGCACGGTCAATGGGCGCAGCGAGATTTGGTATGTGCCCGATGCCGTGGTTTACCACGAGTGGGGCAGAGACAGTAAGCGCAATTTTAAATTAATGCGCATACATATTCAGTCAACTTTAAAGTATTTTTCAAAGTGGGCATTTAAAAAATAGGCTTATTTCACTTTAGCGATTTTCATTTTAGGAGAACCTATGGATACGATGGATAAAGTTTCTTTTACCGAAAAGAGTAAAGGAAGCCTCAAAAATCTCAAAAAATATAAAAACCTCTTGGTCGAACTGGTGCGCAAGAATATCAAGCTCCAGTACAGAGGCTCCATTTTAGGTCTGTTTTGGACCTGCCTGCAGCCTTTGCTCACCATGGTGGTGCTCTCGTTCGTTTTTTCGATGATATTCGGTAAAAACAGTGTTGCAAACTACCCGGTTTACCTGTTGACAGGGCGCCTGCTCTTTGACTTTTACTCCGGTTCCACCAAAAAGGCAATGCGCTCCATTCGCGGCAACGCTTCGATTATCAAGAAGGTGTATGTGCCGAAATATGCGTACCCCTTCTCCAACATCGTTTCGACCTTTATTACTTTTGCGATTAGTTTAATTGACCTGGTTGTGGTCATTGCCTTCTTTAACATCTTCATTCCCGGCAAGGCGATTTACATCACGCCTTGTGTGCTGTTGGCAGTCATTCCGATTATCGTGCTTGCAGTGCTTTCAACAGGTGTGGGCTTCATCCTTGCCACCTTGCAGGTATTCTTTAGAGATGTCGAGTATTTATATGATGTCTTCTGCCTGCTCTTATTCTACATGACCCCGATTGTCTATACAGTCGACAGATTAAAGCTCGGCGCGGCAGCCATTGTGCTCAAAGCCAACCCGCTCTACGGCATTATCACTGCCTTTAGAGCCTGTGTCACCGGGCAGACCGGTCTTGCCGGGCAAAAGGGTTTGGAGGTAACCTACGGCCCCGGTCACTTAACCAAAATGTTCCATTTAGCCATCAATACCATGACTTCCTGGACCTTTGTGTATGCCGTCATTTTCGCCTTTGTGGCGCTGGGCATCGGCATTTTGGTGTTTAAGAAGAAGCAAGATAAGTTCATCTTGCATATTTAAAATATGCAAGATGAACAGTTTTCAGTGTTCAGCTTTCAGTGTTCAGTAATTGGAATCAAATCAATCGCATGTTGAGGAATTATGAGTAAAGAAGAATTAGCAAAAATCGAAGAAACCGACACCGAGGATGTGCTCCTTGTCAGCGATGAAATCGCGGTCAAAGTCGACCATGTCAGCATTTTATTTAACTTAAATAAAGAGGGTGTCGACTCCTTTAAAGAGTATATGATTAAGCTCTTGAAGCGCCAGCTGCACTATGATGAATTTTGGGCGCTGACCGATGTTTCGTTTGAACTCAAAAAAGGCGAGCGCCTCGGCATCCTGGGCTTAAACGGTGCGGGTAAATCCACACTGCTCAAAACCATTGCGGGTGTGTTAAAGCCTTATGAAGGTTCGGTCACGGTCAAGGGCGTTATCGCCCCGCTGCTCGAACTCGGCGCCGGGTTTGACGGGCAGTATACCGGTAAAGAAAACATCTTTTTATACGGCTCGGTCATGGGCTACTCGCGCGAGTTTATTGCCTCAAAGTATGATGAAATTGTCGCGTTTTCCGAACTGAAGAAATTTATTGATGTACCGCTTAAAAACTACTCTTCCGGTATGAAAGCAAGGCTCGGTTTTGCGATTGCGACTGCCGTGGAGCCTGAAGTGCTTATCTTGGATGAAGTGCTTTCCGTGGGTGATGCGAAGTTTCGCGCCAAGAGTGAGAAGAAAGTGCGCTCGATGTTCGATAAGGGCGTGACGGTGCTCTTTGTTTCGCACTCGGTTGAGCAGGTCAAATCCATTTGCAATAAAGCAATTTTACTTGAGCAAGGCAAGATTATTGCCGGGGGTACCACCGAAGAGGTTTGCGCAATCTATGAAGAAAAGACTTCCAAGAGCCTGGAAGCGCAGATGAAGGATGCGGTCAAAGATTTAAATAAAGTCAAAAACAAGATTGCCAAGATTAATAAAACCGCTGCCGAAACCGGCGAAGCCATCTCCGCCAAGGTGGTTAGCGATGTGCAAGTTAAAGTAGATGATATTAACCGAGAAATCGGTAAAGCGGCACCTGCCGCAGAAGAGGGGGAAACATGATTTTTGCGATTGTATTGGGCGGCGGCACCGGCGCGCGAATGCAGAGTGATTTGCCGAAGCAGTATCTCAAACTTTACCGCAAACCGGTTGCCTACTATGCGCTCAACGCGTTTTACAGCTGCGAGAAAATTGATAAAGTGATTTTTGTGACCAGCAACAATTACTTTGACTACGGTTTGGAAATTTCGCAAAAGTATTTTAACAGTGATGTTTTGGTATGCACCGGCGGCAACCATCGCTATGATTCGCTTATGCGCGGTGTGGAATTCATCGAAGAGCAGTTTGGTTTAGATGAAGATACCATTGTGCTCACCCACGATGCGGCAAGACCCTTTGTGAGCGAGAGAATGATTTTAGATAACATCGCCGCGATGGATGAAGCCAACGCCTGCGACACCTGCATTGCGGCAGTCGATACGGTTATTGAAGGCGAAGGCGGCTTTGCAACCGCTATGCCCGATAGAAGCAAGATGTACTACTGCCAAACCCCGCAGACCTTTAAAGCGGCTAAGCTCAAGGAGCTTTTCCTTTCGCTGAGCGACGAGCAAAAGAAAGGCCTGACCGATGCAGGCAAGATTTTCCACCTCTGCGGCGAAAAGGTCAAGATTGTTGAGGGTGACAGGAACAACATCAAAATTACTTACCCGATTGATTTGGAGATTGCCAAATCCATTATGAAGCAATGAAAGATATACTCTACTTAGTGTTTTGCATTGTCTTTCACCTGTGCCGCTTGGTTCCGCTCAAGCGCCGCAAGGTGCTGATGATGTGCATTCATAACGAAGGCGAAACCGGCGCACTCTCTTTAATGGAAAGTGCGCTCAATGATTTTGGCGAGTATGAAATTGTGTGGTTTCGGCGCGAAGTGCTTTTTGCGAGCGCCGCGGGGAAGCTGCGCTTTTTGTTGCGCGTGCCCTTTGATATGGCGACGGCAAATTTCATTTTTTTTAATGATAATTTCATGCCGCTTTCCAAACTGCACTTTCATCGCGATGCCGTGCTCATTCAGCTTTGGCACGGCGAGGGCGCGATGAAGCGCTCCTGCCTTGCGATGCAACTCCCGCCCAAAGAAGAAAAACGCCTTAGAAAAGCCAACGAAAAAATGACGGCGACGGTCGTTTCTTCCAAAGCGGTCATTCCCGTTTACGAAGAAACTTTCGGTATGCCGGCATCGAAAATCTACCCGCTGGGCGCGCCGCGCAATGACTATTTCTTTACGGTGAAAGATAAAGCCGCCGTGCGCCAAAAGGTCTGCGACAACTATGGCTTAGACCCGGCAAAGAAGTTAGTGCTCTATGCGCCGACATTTCGTGATGACAAGAGCCAAAACGCCCACCTGACAGAGCACTTCCCCTTTGCGGATTTTGCGGCGCTCGAGGACTATAGCCTGATGGTGCGCCTGCACCCGCAAATCGGCGGGGTCATCGGGGCAAAGGAGGGCTTTACGGATGTCAGTGACTACCCCTCGGTCAACGAAATCGCAATCGCGGCGGATATTCTCATTTCCGACTATTCTTCGATTATTATGGATTTTACTGTCCAAAATAAGCCGATGGTCTTCTTTGCTTTCGATTTGGAAACATTCAGCGAACACGGCAGAGGCTTTTATTTTGATTATGAAAGCTATGTGCCCGGCGAAGTGGTCAAAACCGGTGAAGCGCTCATTGACCTCTTCAAAAAAGGCGATTTTCACGAAGAAAAAATCGAAGCCTTCCGCCGCTTCAATTTCGATTATCTCGATAAATATAATTGTAAGAGAGTCATAGAACAGTTGGTCAAGTGACAGCCGACAGCCAACAGCCAACAGCGCCGCAAAGCGGCGCTGTAAATTTTTATTTGCTGATAATGAAAACATCATTGACACACCCTATTAAATAGGGTATACTATATGTGAAAAGTGGTGATGCAATGACAAGAGAATTTGTAATGCTTCCCGAGTTTGATAAGCAATGGAAAGCAATCGGTTTTACCGATAAAGAGTTAAAAGCGCTTCAAGAGGAGTTGACAATCAATCCGATGAAGGGCGATTTAATGCAAGGCACCGGCGGTCTGCGCAAAATCCGCATTGCGTTCGAGGGCAGAGGTAAAAGCGGGAGCGCAAGAGTATGTTATGTCGATTTTGCGGTGTATGAAAGGATATACCTGATAACTGCATATACTAAAAACAGTAAAGATAATTTAAGCAAACAAGAGCGAAACGAAATCAAGCGATTAATTGAAATTTTGAAAGATTCACAGGCAAGGAGATGAAACCATGGGCGTTTATGAAAGCATTATAAAAGGCTTAAATGAAGCCATTGATTATGAAGCCGGCAAAGGCAAAGGCAGAGTGACAAAATGCACCGTTAATCCTGCTCCGGAGTTTAACGCAGAGCAAATTAAAGAAGTCCGCCTTTCACTTGGCATGACACAAGTTACGTTTGCTGAAGTGATGGGCGTATCTCCCAAAACTGTAGAAGCGTGGGAAGCCGGTACCAACAAACCGATTGGTGCGGCGAGAAGGTTTTTGAGTGTTCTCAAAGCCGACCCTTCCACTCTCACTAAGTGTGATATCATATCAGCATAATCTGCTGATATTGAACAGGCAACAGAAAAACCTCCGCGAGGCAATCTCGCGGTGGTTTCTTTTAAAGCTCAATTTTTCCGTGCTCTTTCTCGTATTTCTCAATACAGTCGCGAATGAGAATTAATACTTGCGAGTTGGCAGACCTGCCTTCATAATCTGCTACCACATGCAATTTATGAAGCATTTCCTCGTCAATTCTAATAGAAACACTCTTTGTAGCCATAATATAACCTCATTTCGTAGTTATTATGACTTTATTTTATAGTTATTATGTGTTAAAATGTTCCTGATAGATATGATATGTATCTAAAATATATCTAAAAGAGGTTGTAAAGTGGAAAAAGCATGTTGCGGCTTCGGGCATCGCTTTGTGTTAGAGAATATTGCACCGGCGCTTAAAAAAGAAGTGGCGCGCGCCGTCAAAGAGGGTTGCCGTGTTTTTTATACCGGTGCACAGGGTGATTTTGATACATGCTTTACCGAAGCTGTGCGCGCCGTAATCGCCGAAAACAAACAGTTACCGTTGCGCTTAATATGTGTCAAACCGTATTATACTCAAAGCTTGCAGGAAAACAGGGAGTATTACGAAACAAAGTTTGCTGAAGTGCTTATTCCTTCAGTGCTTGACGATGTGCACTATAAAGCGGCAATTTCAAAGCGTAATCAGTGGATGATAGAGAAAAGTGACATTGTCATCACCTATACTATTAGAGAATACGGAGGGGCGTACCAAGCGCTGTGCTACGCACAAAAGCAGGGAAAAGATATTCGGCAGATTTAGGCGACAGGCAACAGCCAGCAGGTAACAGACAATAGGCAACGGGCAACAGACAACAGAAAAACCTCCGCGAGGCAATCGCGGAGATTTTTGTTTTTGTGAGCGCTTAATTTTCGCTGTTTCTTTCTTTGATGTGTTTGATTAAACTGATGCCGGTAAACAGTGCGAGAATACCGATTACGCCATATGTCCAGCGCATAAGCTGTTTGTATTTATACCATTGAGCAATAATCGCAATTATTAAAGCGGAAGGAATTAAAAATTTGAGTTTTTTCATGTGCCTGTCTCCTTTTTTTGTTTCTGCTATTATCATAACAAATTATGACTTATTTTGCAACTTTTTTTAAAAAAAAGGTGAAACAGAACCGTCCCCTTTCACCTTCACCGTCCCCCTTCACCTTCAATTTCGCATTCCGCATTACAAAAACGGTTCGGAAAACCGAACCGCCAATTATATGCAACAATTGTGTTGTCACCACAATTCATAATTCAACATTCAAAATTCCTAATGAAAAATGTAAGGCTTTGCCTTGCCACAACAACTCCTCATTCCTCTTTCCTCATTCCTCATTATAATCTCCGGGCTTTATTCTTCATATTCATATAGGTCCGTATCATCATCGCTGAAGGGTTCATCCGCATCGGCGGCGACAAGCTCTTTGTTCCAGCTCAGTTTCCCCAGCACGCGCTTAACAAAGTACAGTGAGAGCGCGAGCGAAACCACTTCTGCAATCGGGAATGCCCACCAAACGGCTTTGACATCGTGGAAGATTGCCGAGAGGATGAGTGCCGCGGGAATGAGCGCCACCAGCTGCCTGCCGAAAGACACCCAGAAAGAGTACATGCTCTTGCCCAGCGCCTGGCAAACCGCAGCGCACACAATACAAATTCCGGCAAAGAGGAAGGAAATGGAGATAGTGCGCAGCGCGGGAACGCCGACTTCCATCATACTCTCGCTGACCGAGAAGAAGGAGAGAATTTCCTGCGGGAATAATTGGAAACAGAGAAAACCGACAAACATCAGCACAAACGCGAATGCAAACGCAATTTTGACCGTGTCATACAGGCGCTTTTTGTGCCCGGCGCCGTAGTTGTAGCCGATAATCGGTATCATACCGTTGTTTAAGCCGAACACCGGCATAAACACGAAGGACTGCAGCTTGAAGTAGTAAGCAAACACCGTAATCGGATCGGCACCGTAGGCGTTAAGCACCATTTTGTTGAGTAAGAAGTTCATCACCGAGCCGATTGCCACCATCAGCACACTCGGCATACCGATATAGAGCACTTCGCCGATAAAGTGCGCATTGGGCTTGATATCGCTAAACTTGAGCTTGAACTCCGTATTCTTCGTTAAGTTAAAGATAATGCTGATGCCGGCAGCGCAAAATTGACCGATGACTGTCGCAATCGCCGCACCTTTAACCCCCATTTGCGGGCAGCCGAATTTGCCGAGCACAAAAATGTAGTCAAGCGCAATATTGATAATTGCGCCGCTGCCCTGGCTAATCATGGTGTAAATGGTTTTGCCGGTTGCCTGCAAAATTCTCTCAAAGGTTATTTCCAAAAACAGCCCGACACTTAAGCAGCACACAATGTGCAAATAGTCGCTGCCAAGGGAAATAATTTCTTCTTTGACCGCCTGCGGCTCATTGAGGTTTTTGACCATATGCGCCATAAAGGGCTCGGAAACAAACATGCCGATAATGAAAAACACCACAAAACTGCACAGCGCAATTAAAATACCCTGCATGCCGATTTTGGCGGCTTTTTTGCGGTTTTTTTGCCCGAGCGCTTTGGAAACAAGCGCATTCATACCCACACCGATGCCCACGGCAAGCCCGATCATAATATTTTGAATCGGGAAGGCATAGCCCAATGCGGTCACGCCCAGTTGGCTGACAGAAGAAATAAAGTAAGTGTCGACCACATTGTAAAGCGCCTGCACAAACATGGAAGCGATAATCGGCAGGCTCATAACAACCAGTAATTTGGCAACGGGCATGGTGCCCATTCGGTTTTCTTTCATAGTTTCACCTGATATTTGAATTCATATAGAATAAATCTCTTTTATAACAATAGTATTATAGCAACATTGCATTGTATACTCAATGTCAAAATGTATGAAAAAATGTAACAATTTGTAATATTTTCTTCCAACGCATACAAAAATAAGCAAATAATCCTTGTAATGATTAGAGAATATGTTATAATATAGAAAAGATTTTTGCAAAGGAGCACCACTATGTCCATTCTTGTTACCGGCGGCGCCGGCTATATCGGTTCTCACACCTGCGTGGAGTTACTCAATGCAGGCTATGACATCGTTGTTTTAGACAATTTCTCCAATTCCAAAAAAGCGGTGTTGGAGCGCATTACCGAGTTGACCGGCAAGCATTTCCCGTTTTATAAAATCGATATTCGCAACAGCGAGCAGCTCGCCAGAATGTTTCAGGCGGAAAATATCGAAGCCGTCATTCACTTTGCGGGTTTAAAAGCAGTCGGTGAAAGCTGCGAAAAGCCGCTGGAGTATTACGATAACAATGTTTCGGGCACAGTCAAGCTCTTGCAGGTGATGAGCACCTTCGGCTGCAAAAAGTTTGTATTTTCTTCTTCCGCGACCGTTTACGGCGGCAACAATCAGTCGCCCCTGCAGGAAGATATGCCCACCGGCGGTGTAACCAACCCCTACGGCAGAACCAAGCTGATGATTGAAAACATTTTGGCGGATCTATATGCTGCCGACAATGAGTGGAGCATCGAGAGATTGCGCTACTTTAACCCCATTGGTGCGCACGAAAGCGGCAGAATCGGTGAGGACCCGAGCGGCATTCCCAATAACCTGATGCCCTACATCACCCAGGTGGCAGTCGGAAAGCGCCCCTACTTAAATGTATTTGGCGATGATTATGACACGCCCGACGGTACGGGTATTCGCGACTACATCCATGTGGTCGATTTGGCGAAAGGGCACATCGTGGCAGTTGAGCAGGCGCTCAAAGAGACCGGGTTATTTACCTACAACCTCGGCACGGGCGTCGGCTACAGTGTATTGGATGTAGTGAAAGCGTTTGAAAAAGCGAGCGGTCAAACGATTGAGTATAAGATTTGTGAGCGCCGCCCCGGCGATATCGCGGTCTGCTACTCCGACCCGAGCAAAGCGCTTGAGTGTTTAGGCTGGAAAACCGAGTTTGATTTAGAGAGAATGTGTGCCGACTCCTGGCGCTGGCAAAAGAATAACCCGAAAGGGTATAACTGATAAAAAGCGGTCTTTGGGACACCCGTAATAAGGAGGGACAGGTTTTTGCGTTGTTCTTTCATCCGCCTAAGCGATAAAAAATCCCTTGAATACGGCAAGTATGCAAAGAATTTTTTCTCACTTATCCGAATAAAATAACTTAGCAAAAACTGCAAAGCACTCAAAATCAGCCTATTT